>SKPY01000293.1 GCA_007119305.1 Nitriliruptorales bacterium | reverse complement strand
TTCTGGCACAGATTGGCACAGCAGCAGGCGCAGATCGCCCGGTTTGGGTGCGGGACCTTGCGGCAGCCTGCGGCACCCTGAAGCCCCGGAAACCCTTGCGGGGCAAGGGGTCCAGGCACTATGCGCCCCGGCTGCGGGGTCCTGCGGGACGCAGTCAGTGCTTCTCGGCGTCGTACCAGGACGCGCCCGTGGCCGTGTCGACCACGAGCGGCACCGCAAGGTCGACGACGCTGCCCATCTGCCCGACGAGCAGGTCGCGCAGCGCGCTCTCCTCGCCCGGGGCGGTTTCGCACACGAGCTCGTCGTGGACCTGCAGCAGCACCTGCGAGCGCAGGCCCTCCGCGCGCACCGCCGCGTGCACCGCCACCATCGCCTTCTTGATGATGTCCGCGGCGGTGCCCTGGATCGGGGCGTTCAACGCCATGCGCTCGGCCATCTCCCGACGCTGGCGGCTGTCGCTCATGAGATCCGGCAGGTAGCGGCGGCGGCCGAACAGCGTGGAGGTGTAGCCGTCACGCCGGGCGACCTCGACGACCCCCTGGAGGTACTCGCGCACCTTCGGGAACCGCGCGAAGTAGGCCTCCATGAGCTCGCGGGCCTCGTCGGGGGGGATGCCGAGCTGCTGGGACAGCCCGAACGCCGAGAGCCCGTAGGCCAGGCCGTACGTCATCCCCTTGATCCGGCTGCGCAGCATGTTGTCGACCGCGTCGAGCGGCAGGTCCCACACCATCGCCGCGGTTGTCGCGTGGATGTCCTCCTCGCTCGTGAACGCGGCGATGAGCCCCTCGTCACCCGACAGGTGCGCCATCACCCGGAGCTCGATCTGCGAGTAGTCGGCGAGCAGCAACGCCGTGTAGCCCTCGCCCGGCACGAACGCCCGGCGGATCTCCCGGCCCAGCTCGGTGCGGATCGGGATGTTCTGCAAGTTGGGATGCTGGCTGGAGAGACGCCCGGTGACCGCGACGGTCTGGTTGAACTCCGCATGGATCCGCCCGGTGCGGGGATGCACGAGCGGAGGCAGCGCGTCGACGTAGGTCCCCTTGAGCTTGCTGACCTCCCGGTAGGTGAGCAGGGGTTCGATGATCGGGTGGGCGTCGAGCAGCGCGGCGAGCGCCTGGGCATCGGTGGAGTAGCCGGTCTTGATCCGCTTCGTCTTGGGCAGACCCAGCTGCTCGAACAGGACCACCTGCAGCTGCTTGGGGCTGTCGAGGTTGAACTCCTGGCCCGCCCAGCCGTAGATCTCCTCGCGCAGCGTGCGCATGCGGTCGCCGAGGGCTTCGCCGAGCTCTTCGAGGATCCCCGTGTCGACGGCGATGCCCGCCTGCTCCATCTCCGCGAGCACCGGCACGAGCGGCAGCTCGAGGTCGCCGAGCAGCCCGGTCTGGTCACGTGCTGCGAGCTCGTCCGCCAGGGCGGCGGCGAGCTCGAGGAGCGCCTGCGCCCGCCTGCACGCGTCGCGCCAGTCGTCGTCCACCGCGAGGGCAAGCTGCCCGCTGGCATCGTCCGCTGCCTCGACGGTCAGGCGCTTGTGCAGGTAGGACAGCGCGAGGCCCTCGAGGTCGTAGCTGCGCTGCTGCGGTTGCACGAGGTAGGCCGCGAGGGCGGTGTCGAAGTCCACGCCTGCCACCGTCCACCCCCGGGAGCGTGCCGCGTGCAGCAGCGCCTTCCCGTCGTGGACGAGGAGTGGCCTGGCCGGGTCGGCGAGCAGCTCCGCGAGCGCCTCGTGGTCGGCCTCGGCGAGGTCGGCCAGCGTGCCGGCAACCGGCGCGGCCCCGTCGGTGGCCATGGCGACGCCCACGAAGCGCGCCTCGGGCGGGCGGCCCTCGAGCGCAGGCAGCACGGCGACGGCCGCTGCCGGGGGCAGCGCCTTCACCCATGCGGCGAGGTCTCCTGCTGCGAGGTGGCGGGCGTCGATCTCGAGCTCTGCTACCGGGTCCTCGGCGGCCGGGGTGAGCACCTGGTCGGTGAGGCGCTCCCATAGGGCCCGGAACTCCAGCGTTGCGAACAGCCGCCGGACCGCCTCGACGTCCACCTCTCCCATCCGCAGGTCGGCAACGTCCACCGGCAGCTCGAGGTCCCGTCGCAGGAGCGCGACCTGGTGGCCCCGCTCGACCGCCTCGCGGTGCGCGGCGAGGTTCTCCGGGAGCTTCTTGCCGCGGATGTGCTCGAGGTTCGCGTAGATGCCTTGGAGATCACCGAACTCGGCGAGCAGCTTGGCCGCGGTCTTCTCCCCCACCCCGGGCACGCCGGGGATGTTGTCGCTCGGGTCGCCCCGCAGGGCGGCGAGCAGCGGGTAGCGCGCCGGCTCGACCCCGTACTTGGCCTCGATGGCGGCAGCGTCCATCAGCACGGTGTCGCTGATGCCCCGACGCGTGTAGAGGACGGTGACGTGCTCGTCCACGAGCTGGAAGACGTCCCGGTCGCCGGTGACGATGAGGGTGTCCATCCCCGCAGCGGTGGCGCGGGCCGCCAGCGTCGCGATGAGGTCATCGGCTTCGACCCCCTCCAGCGCGAGGTGGGGGATCGCGAGCGCGTCGAGCACCTCGACGATGAGCGGCACCTGGCTGCGGAACTCGTCGGGTGCCTCCTCACGGTGGCCCTTGTACTCCGGCAGAAGCGCGATGCGCTCGGCGGGCTTGCCGCGGTCGAACAGCACGCCGATACCCGCCGGCCGGTGCTCGGCCAGCAGCTTGATGAGCATGCTGGAGAACCCGTAGACCGCGTTCGTCAGCTGACCGGTCGTGGTCCGCAGGTCGTCGGGCAGGGCGTAGAACGCGCGGTAGGCGAGGCTGTGGCCGTCGAGCAGCGCCAGCACGGGCCGCTCCTGCGCGTCGGGGGGTTCTGGCAACGGTGCTCCCAGCTGGTGGTGGGTCGGCGTGCGTGATCGTAGAGGTTGGCACGCCCCCAGGCATCCTTGCAGTTGGCACTTCCAACTATCGCGACAGTAGGATACGCTGCCCCTACACCCGGTTCCCGCCGGGGGCCCCCGCACTAGCGCGTCCGGGGGTAGCCATGTGGTGTCACGACTTGAAGAGGAGACGTACATGCTGCGCATGAGAGCCCTTCACTGGCTCGCAATCCTCGCGGTACTCGGCTTGTTGGCCGCGGCCTGCGCCCCGGACGACGAGGTCGAGGTCGAAGAGCCTGACGTGGTCGAGGAAGAGCCCGAAGAGGTCGAAGAAGAGCCCGAAGAGGTCGAAGAAGAGCCCGAGGAGGTTCCTGACACCGACGGCCTGCGGATCGGCTATCTGCTGCCTGAGACGGGCCCGCTCGCATTCCTCGGTCCCGCGCAGATCGGGGCGGTGGAGATGGCCATCAGCGAGATCAACGAGGCTGGTGGGGTCTTCGGCGAGGAAGTCGTGCTGCTCAGCGGCGATGAGGCCGGTGACGCGGCGGTCGCGAGCACGTCGGTCGACCGCCTGCTCGGCGACGGCGCGCACGCCATCGTCGGGGCGGCCGCATCCGGCATGTCGCTCGCGGTCATCGACCAGATCGTGGGCGCCGGCCTGCTGCAGTGCTCCGCGTCGAACACGAGCCCGACGTTCACCGACTACGACGACAACGGCCTGTACTTCCGGACCGCACCCAGCGACGCGCTTCAGGGCCCGGTGCTCGCCGAGACCGTGCTCGGTGACGGCCACGCGTCCATCGTGCTCATGGCGCGCGGTGACGACTACGGCCAGGGGCTCGCCGACGCGACCGCCGAGTCGTTCGAGGAGGCTGGTGGCGAGGTCCTCGACACGATCATCTACGACCCTGAGGCCGCCACGTTCAGCGCCGAGGTCGAGCAGGCTGCGGCCGCCAACCCGGACGCGATCGTGACGGTCCCGTTCGACGAGGGCGTCCAGATCCTGCAGGATCTCATCGAGGCCGGCCTCGGTCCGGCTGACATCGGCGTCTACGGCGCCGACGGTATCCGCGACTCCGGGCTCGCCGAAGACGTCGACCCCGGCAACCCGAACGTGATCGACGGCTTCAAGGGCACCGCGCCCGACCCCGCCGCGACGCCGGACTTCCTCGACCGCTTCGATGAGTTCACCGACGGTGAGGAGCCGATCTTCTCGGCGCAGGCCTACGACTGCACCAACCTGATCGCGCTCGCCGCCGTGGCGGCGGACTCGACCGAGGGTGCCGACATGGCCGCGGAGATGCCGGGCCTGTTCACGGGCGACAACGAGTGCGCGACGTTCGGCGAGTGCGTCGAGCACCTCGAGGCCGGCGACACGATCGCCTACCAGGCCGCCAGCGGCATGGGCGAGTTCACCGACGTGGGTGACCCCGACCGCGGCACCTACGAGGTGTGGGCCTGGGAGGACGGCGAGCTCGTCTCGCTCGACTCCGTCGAGGCCACCCTCGACTAGCCGCACACCAAACAGGCAGGGGCCCGGCCGCACGGCCGGGCCCCTGC
Source organism: Nitriliruptorales bacterium (assembly GCA_007119305.1). Classification (GTDB taxonomy): domain Bacteria; phylum Actinomycetota; class Nitriliruptoria; order Euzebyales; family Egibacteraceae; genus SKPY01. The sequence goes on along the minus strand of SKPY01000293.1, from coordinate 8,758 downwards.
GCATCTCACCGACAGCCGCCACCGCAGAGGCGCCGGGTTTCAGCGGGCGCTGCAACCTCGGGCCGCAAGTCCCGGCGACGGGGTCGGTGCGGGGAGGATGCCGCGCCGCGCGTGTCTCGCAGCCACGCAGCCGGCGCGGTGCGGCCGAGGGGGCTACGGGTTTCCGCGAGCGCAGCGTGTCTCGCAGCCACGCAGCCGGCGCGGTGCGGCCGAGGGGGCTACGGGTTTCCGCGAGCGCAGCGTCCCCCTCGGCCGTACCGCGCCGGCGAGCCCCGGCGAGACCCCCTACTTCACCTTGGCCAGCGTGCCGAGGTAGAGCTCGATCACCTTGGGGTCGTGGAGGAGCTCTTGACCGGTGCCGGTGTAGGCGTTGCGGCCCTGGTCGAGGACGTAGGCGCGGTGGCAGATCTGCAGGCAGCGGCGGGCGTTCTGCTCCACCATCACGACCGCCACTCCCGCCTGGTTGATGACCTTGACGCGCTTGAAGACCTCGTCCTGGTTGGCGGGCGACAGGCCCGCGCTGGGCTCGTCGAGGAACAACACGCTGGGCTCCATCATGAGCGCGCGGCCCATGGCGACCATCTGGCGCTCGCCACCCGACAGCGAGCCGGTGCGCTGCTTGCGCCGGTCGCGAAGCAGGGGAAAGAGGTCAGTGACGAACTCGAAGCGCTCCTTCCAGCGCTTGGGGGCCAGATACAGGCCCATCTCGAGGTTCTCCTCGACGGTCAGGCGGGGAAAGACGTTCGCGACCTGGGGCACGTACCCGACACCTTTGGAGACGAGGGTGTGCGCGGGCAGGTTCGTGATGTCCTCGCCCCGCAGGGTGACCCGACCCTCGCGGATGTCCACCAACCCGAACATCGCCTTCACCAGCGTCGACTTGCCGGCCCCGTTCGGGCCGATGACCCCCACCATCTCCTGGTCCCCGAGGGTCAGGTTGCAGCCGTTCAAGATGTTCACCTCGGGGATGTAGCCCGCGACGATGTGCTCAGCCGCGAGGATCTCCTCGCCGGTCAGCGGGGTCGAGCCGTGACCGTCGCCTTGCGGGTGCGCGTCGCTGGCGCCGGGTGCGTCGCTCACGCGGTGGCCTCCTGCTCGGGTTCGTCGTGCCGGGCGCCGAGGTAGGCGTCGATCACTGCCGGGTTGTTGCCGATCGACTCGGGCGTGCCCTCGGCGATGATGCGCCCCTCCGCCATGCAGACCACCCAGTCGCTGATGTCCATGACGACGTCCATGTCGTGCTCGACGAACACGACGGTGCGGCCCTCGTCGCGCAGCCCTTTGACGTGCTGGAGCAACGACTGGACCAACGCCGGGTTCACACCCGCCATCGGCTCGTCGAGCATGACCAGCTCAGGCTCGACCATGAGCGCCCGCGCCATCTCGAGCAGCTTGCGCTGACCCCCCGACAGCGTTCCGGCGAAGTCTTCGCGTTTGTCGTGGAGCTGGAAGCGCTTGAGCAGCTCGTCGGCGCGGTCCTCGATCGCCTGCTCCTGCGCCCGCCACAAGGGGGGGATGAGGGAGACCAGGAAGCGCTCGCCCGTCTGCTCGGTGGCGGCGAGCTTCATGTTCTCGATGACCGGCATCCGCGCGAGCGTCTTCGTGAGCTGGAACGTTCGCACCATGCCCTTCCGCGCCACCTTGTAACTCGGCATCCCCGCAAGCGACTCGTCGTTGAACCGCCACTCGCCGCGGTCGGGCCGGTCGAAGCCCGTCATGAGGTTGAAGAACGTCGTCTTGCCCGCGCCGTTGGGCCCGATCAGCCCGGTGATGATACCCCGCTGGATCTCGAGGTGGGCGACGTCGACCGCGGTGAGACCGCCGAAGGAGCGGCGCACGTTGTGGGCCACGAGGATGGGGTCCGGCTTCTCCACGCCCGGTTCGGGCTGTACGTCAGCCAGCGGGCCGACCACCGGTGGCGAAGCTGACGACCGCTCAGACATCGAGCTGCATCTCCCTTCGGTGACCGAAGATCCCCTGGGGCCTGAACGCCATGAGCAGCATGAGCGCGAGACCGACGGTCGCGAGACGGATGGCCCCCAGGGCCTCCGTGCCGAGCAGCTCCGGGGGGACGACGCCGGTGGCGCGCGCTTGACGCAGGAACGTGTCGAAGCTCGACAGCAGGAACCAGAAGATCACCGAGCCCGCAACGGGGCCGAAGACCCGCGCCGGTCCCCCGAGGATGAGGATCGTGTACGCGTAGAAGGTGACGAGCGGCAACCAGATGTCCGGATGGTTCTGCTGCTGGAAGATGACGAGCACCATGCCCCCCAGCGAGCCGATGGCACCTCCCAGGACGAGGCTCTGCATCTTGTAGCTGAAGACGTTCTTGCCGAGGCTGCGGGCTGCGTCCTCGTCCTCCCGGATCGACTTGAGCACCCGCCCCCACGGGCTGCGGACGAGGGCCCACACGAGCAGGCAGCAGAGCAGGACGAGCCCCCAGCCGACGACGATGACCCACAGTCGGCGGTGGGATCCGAAGGAGATGAGCCAGAAGCCGTAGGCTCCCTCCGGGATCGGGTTGATGGCGTAGAACGCGTCTGCGAACTGCTGCTGGCCGAAGACGCCACGAGTCACCGGGTTCGCCGCCGACGACCGGAAGACGAAGCGCAGGATCTCGGCCGCGGCGATCGTCACGATGGCGAGGTAGTCGGCACGCAGCCGCAGCGTCGGGATGCCGAGGAGCAGGGCCAGGAACGCGGCGGCGAGCAGCCCGACGAGGATGCCGAGCCACATCGAGCCGCCGAACGTGACGACGGTGATGGACACCCCGTAGGCGCCGACGAGCATGAACCCCGCCTGCCCGAAGTTCAGCAGGCCGGTGTAGCCGAAGTGCATGTTGAGGCCGATGGCCGCGAGCGCGTAGATGACCGCCTCGGGCCCGACCGCGGCACGCAACCCGTCGATCAGGATCCGTTCGAAGTCCATCAGCGCTGACCTCGGCGGTCGCTGTGCGGTGTGCTCGCCGTGCTCACCCGATGCGCTCCTTCACCCCGAGGATGCCTTGCGGCCGCAGCAGCAGGACGAGCGCCATGATCGCCAGGGCCCACACGAACTTCAGCTCGGTGGAGAACCACAGCGTGCTCATCTCCGTCACGATCCCCACCACCATGCTGCCCACCATCGCCCCGAACGCGGTGCCGAGCCCGCCGAGGATCACCCCGGCGAACATGAGCAGCAGCAATCGGAAGCCCATGAGGTAGCTCACGTTCTCGACGACGCCGAGGAAGACCCCGCCGAGAGCCGCCAGCCCACCGCCCATGAGCCAGATGATGAGGATGACCTGCTTGACGTCGATGCCGCTGGACTCGGCGAGGTCGCGGTTGTCGCTCACGGCCCGCATCGCCTTGCCGAGACGGGTCTTCAGCAGCAGCACACCGACGCTGCTCAGCACGATCAGCGAGGCGACCACGACGATGAGGTCGCGGGGGGTGATGCGCACCCAGCCGAACTGGAGGGCCTGCTGCACCGCGTAGTCGAGGTAGGGTCGACTGCGCCCGCCGTAGAACAGCTGGATCAGGTTGCGCAGCAGCAGCGAGAGGCCGATCGAGATCACGAGCAGCTGGATCAGGCCGGTCTTGCGGTCGCGCAGCGGGCGCCACAGCCCGCGTTCGAGGCCGGCGCCGAGCGCTGCGCCCCCGATCACCGCGACCGGCGCAGCCCACAGCAGCGAGCCGGGGCCGGCGGCCACGTTGATGAAGAACGCCATCACGGCACCGAAGGTGACGAGCTCGCCGTGCGCGAAGTTCACCAGCCCGGTCGTGCCGAACACGAGCGACAGGCCGATCGCCGCCATCGCGATGATGAGGCCGAAGATGATGCCGTTGAGCAACGCCTGGCTCGCCCGCGGCAGGAACCTCGCGAGCACCCGCTCGTCCTCCCCGAGCGGGAACAGCAAAGTGCGCTCCTGGCCCGTCCGCAACGAGAACTCGAGCGTGCCGCGCTCCGGATCGCGCAGCTCGACGTCGTCGGGCAGGGTCGCCTCGTCCAGCGTGGCGCTGTACTCCCCTGGGCCCGGCATGGGGATGCGCCACTCGCCTTGATCGTCGCTCTGCCCAGCACCGACTTCGTTGCCGTCAGCGTCGAACGCGACGATCGTCACCCCTGGGACCGGCTCACCCTCGGCCGTGAGGGTGCCGCGGATGGCCTCGCCACCGTCCTCTGCGTTGTCGTCCTCCGCGAGCGCGCCACCGGCACCCAGCGCTGCCACGACGAGCAGCACTCCGAGCACGAGCGTCGCAAGGCTGCGCAAGAGCTTGTCTCCTAGGTTGTCGCCAGGCGTCCGGCCCGCCGGATGACGATGAGAGTGTACGGGCAATTCCGTCCGCTCATAGCACCTGGTCGAGAAAGTCACGCAGCCGCTGCGAGCGGGGCCGTTCGAACAGCTCCCGGGGGGGTGCCTCTTCGACGATGACCCCCTCGTCCATGAACACGACCCGGTCGGCGGCCTCGCGGGCGAACCCCATCTCGTGGGTGACCACCACCATCGTCATGCCACCGCTCGCCAGCCGCTTCATCACGTCGAGCACGTCCTTCACGAGCTCGGGATCCAGTGCGCTCGTGACCTCGTCGAACAGCAGCACGTCGGGCTCCAGCGCGAGGGCCCGGGCGATCGCGACCCGCTGCTGCTGGCCCCCTGACAGCTGGATTGGGCGTGCGTTGGCCTTGTTCGCCAGGCCGACGTCGGCGAGGCGGGCCTGAGCCACCTCGACTGCCTCCCGCCGGCTCAGCTTCTTCACCCGCCGCAGTGGCAGTGTGATGTTCGCGAGCGCGGTCTTGTGGGGGAAGAGGTTGAACTGCTGGAACACCATCCCGACGCGCTGGCGCAACCGGTCGATGTTCACCCCCTTGGCGCTGGGGTCGATGCCGTCGATCTCGACCGAGCCGGCCGTCGGCTCCTCGAGGAAGTTGATGCAGCGCAGCATCGTAGACTTGCCCGAGCCCGAGGGGCCGAGCACGCAGATGACCTCACCCTCGGCAACCTCGAGGTCGATGCCCCGGAGGACCTCGAGGTTGCCGAACGACTTGCGCAGCCCGCGCAACGCGACGCGCGGAGCCATCAGCGGCGACCACCGGGGACGCTGGCCGACGGGTCGAGCTCGAGGGGCTCCTCCTCGCCTGCGCCGGGCTTGCCTTCCCGCATCCGCGTGTCCATGTAGTTCACGAGTCGTGTGAGCGGGATCGTGATCAGCAGATAGAACAGCCCGGCGAGCATCACTGCGGAGTAGTTGCCGGTCCGGCTCGCCACCTGCTGCCCGATGCGGTACAGCTCCCGCTCGCCGAGGGACAGGCCGAGCACGAACAGCAGGCTCGAGTCCTTCGTCAGGATGATGAACTCGTTGGTGAGCGGTGGCAGGACGCGGCGCACACCCTGCGGCACGATCACGAGCCACATGGCCTGCAGATAGGTCATCCCCAGGCTGCGGGCGGCCTCCATCTGCCCCTTCTCCACCGACTGGATCCCGGCTCGAAGGATCTCGGTGATGTAGGCCGCGGCGATGATCGACAGCGCAAGGATCGCGTAGGCGGGCGTGTAGCGGCCGAAGGGACGGATGCCCGCCGTGGGCAGACCAAGCCCCACGAGCAGGATGACGAGGATGGCCGGCAGCCCGCGGAACAGGTCCACGTAGGCACGCGCGGGCAGCCGGATCCACCATCGTCGGGAGATCGCCATGAGGGCGAACACGAGCCCCCCGGCGAGCCCGAAGAGCATCGCACTCGCCGAGATGTAGATCGTGTTGACGAGCCCCTCGGTCAGCAGGTCGGCAAAGGCCCGCCGCATGACTTCGAGGTCGAAGAACGTGTCGGCGAGCCGCGCGAAGCGCTCCATGTCAGGGCTCCGAAGACGTGCCGGCGAGGCGGAGCGTCAGTCCGCGAAGCGGGGCGGGACGTCGCCCTCGAACCAGGTGGAGTAGATGTCCGCGTAGGTGCCGTCGGCGATGATCTCGGCCAGCGTGTCGTTGATCGCTGCGAGCAACGCCTCGTTGTCCTGCTGCACCCCGATGCCGTACACCTCGTCGGTGTCGATCACCTCCGTGACCACGAGGTCGCTGCGCGCCTCCTGCTCCGCAGCCGCGGGCAGGTCCGCGAGCACTGCGTCGATCTGGTCGGCCTCCAGCGCACCGAACGCGGCTGGGTAGCTCGGGAAGCTGGTGATCGTCGAGTCGGTGAAGTTCTCCTCGGCGTATGCCTCGCCCGTGGTGCCGTCCTGGGCGCCGACGGACATGCCGGCGAGGTCGCCCACGCCCGTGATGTCCGAGTCGGGGCCGACGACGAGCGCCTGGGTGGCCTCGAAGTACGGGTCCGAGAAGGCGATCGTCTCCGCGCGCTCCTCGGTGATCGTCATGGCCGCGATGAGCGCGTCGAACTCGTCCGCGGCAAGCTGGCTGATGAGCGCGTCGAAGCCGGTGTCGACCCATTCGACCTCGAGGCCGAGCCGGGCGGCGATCTCCTCCATGAGGTCGACGTCGAAGCCCTGGATCTCGCCGTCTTCGATGAACTCGAACGGTGGGAAGTCGATGTCGCTGCCGACGACGATCACGCCCTCCTGGGCCAGGCCCAGGTCGTCGACAGGCTCATCCTCGTCGACCTCGTCGACCTCGTCGGGTGCCTCGGGCTCGTCTGGCTCGTCCGCGCAGGCGGCGAGCGCCAGGGCGAGCAGCGCCACGATGCTGATGAGCAAACGCAGGTTCACAGACCTCATGTCAAGGTCCTCCTTTGGGTACGCAGCGGCGGACATGCCGGCTGGCCGCGGGAGCGGGAGCCCTCGGCAGGCCCAGCCCCGCCCCGTCGGCCCTGCATGGCGCACACCGTCTACGAACGCTGTCGTAGACGTGGCAGTATCGTACCCGACAGCACGGCCTGGCGGCACGGGTCGGGGTACCCGCCACCGAGGGCCGACCTACCCCCCGGCGCTGTAGCGCTCCACGACCTGCTCGGCGACGGCCTTCATCGTGACGCGCTGCTGCATCGCGGTCTTCTGCAGCCAGCGGAAGGCCTGCGCCTCCGTCATGGCCTCGTGCTCCTGCAGGAGCCCCTTCGCGCGGTCGACGAGCTTGCGGGCCTCGAGGCGATGCGACAGGTCACCGACCTGTTCCTCGAGCCCCTGCATGTCCTTGAAGCGGCCGGCGGCGATCTCGATGGCCGGCAGGAGGTCGTGCTTCTGGAACGGTTTGACGAGGTAGGCCATGGCGCCGGCCCGCCTGGCCTTCTCGATCAGGTCGCGCTGGCTGAACGCCGTGAGGATGAGGACTGCGGACAGCCGTTCCTTGGTGATCTGCTCGGCCGCCTGGATGCCGTCCATCACCGGCATCTTCAGGTCGAGGATCGACAGGTCGGGGCGCAGCTCCCGGGCGAGGCGCACGGCCGTGGCGCCGTCGGAGACCTCCGCGACGACGTCGAAGCCCTCCTCGATGAGCATCTCCTTCAGGTCGAGGCGGATGAGCGCCTCGTCCTCGGCGATGAGCACGCGGATCGGCCGCTCTGCGTGCGCGGTCGAGCTGCGATCCCCGGTCACGGCGTGCTCCTTCATCCTTGCCTGCATGTGGCCTCCACCAGGTTCCGCCTCAGCTACCCAGCCGCTCGAGCAGCTCGTCCTGCTCGGCGAGGAGCGCGGACAGCCGTGCGGCGGTTTCGTCGCGCTCGCGCCGTACGCGCCGCAGGTCCTCCGTCGCCGCGCGGCGTTCGCGGTCGGCGAGCGGCGTGGCTGCCACGAGGGCGCGGGTGGTCGCCTCGTCGGCCACCTCCGCGGCGTAGGCGACCTGCTCGTCGAGCACCCGCAGCGTGTCGCGCGCGCGCTCGACCTCGCGGCGGACGTCCGTCAGCCGCTTGCCCACATTGCCGCGTAGTCGCATGGGTGTCCTGCCAGCTCGGGGTGGGGTGTCGACCACCTGGCGAAGTCTCAACGCCAGCGTGGTGGACCCCGCAGTCTAGCGGAGCCGGCCGGGAGGGCTGAAGCGGGTGACGCTAGAGGTCGAACAGTGGCGGCTGGGTCGGTGGGGCAGAGCTGCCCACATGGGTTGGTGCTCCGGGAGGGATTTGAACCCTCACGCCCTTGCGGGCAAGGCTGTTTGAGAGCCTCGAGTCTGCCATGTTCCTCCACCGGAGCGCAGCCACATCGTAGCTCATCGTTGACGCTGCACGACCGATGTTCTTGCCGCAGTACGTGTCGGTCTGCGCGTGGCAGTTCGGACAGAGCAGCCTGAGGTTCTCCAACCGGTTGTCGGTACGGTCGCCGTTGATGTGGTCCAGCTGCAACGGGATCGGCCTGCCAAGCCACTCGTCGAGCTTGCAGATCTCGCACCGGGCCTCCTTCAGGCCTTCGGCGATGAGGCGTTTCCGAAGGTTCGCGCTCTTGAGGCAGTCGGAGTTCTCCACGAGGAGCTCCTCGAGTGGCCGCCGCCTGGTCGGTACCGGGTTGGTCAGCCCTTTCGTCCAGCCCTGGCCGGTGAAGTGGCTCGGTTCAGACCCAGACGCTCGATGTGGCGCTTGATGTTCACGTACTGCGACCCGCCGACCTTGAGGTCGAGGTGGACGAGGACGCCGCGGATCGAACGGGCCTTCGCGACGGCGGCGCGCAGGTCGTCGTCGGTCCAGGTGCGGCGTTCGGCCAGCGAGGCGCTCGTGGCGACCCGAGCGGGGTCCTGGGCCCACTTGGCCGAGCGGGGTGGGCGCTCCATGTGGGAGCAGTCGAGGCCGAGCTGGAGGATGCGGTTGCGCACGGCCTCGAGCGAGGCGCCGCCCACCGACAACCCCAGGC
>SKPY01000493.1 GCA_007119305.1 Nitriliruptorales bacterium | reverse complement strand
GCTCACCAGCATGCCGGCGGTGAGCACTGCATGGCCCATGCCGGCGTGCGGCTCGAGCACCGCCCTCCGGGCCGGATAGGCTCCGAGGCGATGGGACCTGGCTGTCGCGTCCGCCGGCAGCAGACGCGGGTTGAAGGGGCTGATCCTCGTGCAGGCAGCATCCGCCAGCAGCGACCAGATGCCAGCCGTGGCTCCGCGCGCGAGAACCCTGGCGGGGGTCCTCGCTGCGGTCGTGCTGACGGCGGGCTGCGCGCCGCCGTTGCAAGAGACCGTCCGGGGCTCGGGGTAGATCGAGACGCGGGAGGTCGAGCTCGGGGAGGTCACCGAGGTGCACGTGGGCTCCGCGCTCGACGCCGAGATCGTCCCGGGCGACGAGGCGAGCGTCACCGTGCGGGGCGACGACAACGTGCTCGACCGGATCGAGATCCTCGAACGGCGGCGTGAGGTGTCAATCCGGCTGGAGCGTGCCGTGCGGCTCCGGGACGCCACGGTCCAGGCCACCCGGCTGGACGTCTCGGCATCGGGATCCTCGAATGTCGTGCTCGCGGGCCGCGCCGAGGGGTTGTCCGTCAGCGCGTCGGGCGCGAGCGACGCGGACCTCGCGGAGCTCGTGGTCGACGGCGACGCGGACGTGCGCGCCTCGGGCTCCTCCGACGTCGTGGTGCACGTGGAGGGCGCGCTGCATGCCCGGGCGTCGGGTGCATCCGACGTTCGCTACGGCGGTGCTCCCACCGCGGTCAGCGCCGAGGAGAGTGGCGCAGCATCCATCGGCCCGAGCGGCTGACCGCCTCCGCCCTGTCTGTGAGGCAGCGCCCTGAGCGCTGCAGCCCGGGCGGCCGGGGCCTGGAGACGGAGCTGCGCCCCTCGGTGGGATAGGGCACGCTGTGGTCAGGACGAGCACCGAGACCGAGGGGTGCGCGGCGCGGACCCTCCGCTACTTCTTCGCCGACTCGAAGTACGGGTTGGTGCCCGAGGCGTGGTCGGTGACGTCAACGACGTCGGTGATCTCGGGCACCGCCTGCTTGATGGCCACCTCGATGCCCTGCTTCAGGGTGACGTTGGCCATGCCGCAGCCCTGGCAGCCCCCGCCGAGCCTGAGGTAGGCGGTGGCGTCCTCGACGGCGACGAGCTCCGCCCTGCCGCCGTGCATCGCGATCTGGGGGTTGATCTGGCGGTCGAGCACCTGCAGGACCCGCTGGGCGGCATCGCCGGACAGGTCGCCGGGCTCGACCTGCAGCCCCACGGCCGGGCTGGGGCTGTTGGGGTTGTCGACGAACAGCCCGCCGGTCTCGAGGTCGCCCTGGCGGTCCAGCGTCGCGCCGCGGAGCTTGTCCGCGTCCTCGGCGCGGAGCACGACCGCGAGGTCGTCGTGGTGCTGCACGACGTGCTCGCCGCCGGCCTTGGCGGTCTCCTGCAGGTACATGTTGTAGGTGTACTTGGGGCCGTCGACGCCGGTGACCTCGAGCCACAACGCCAGCCGCTCGGGCTCGGGGTCACGCGAGCGGAACCACGATGCCTTCTCGCGCGCGGCGTCGGTGACGGTCAGGATCGGATCGTCGCTCGGCGCCGGGACGTTGCCGCCGGCGTTGTGTGCGTCGCTCATGGGTTGGACTCGCTGACCTCGACCGGTACGGGCACGATCATGCGTGTAGTGCGCAGTGTGCTCTCCTGCCCGCTACCGTACACCCATGCGTCGCATTGTTCTCATCCTGCCGAGCAGCACCTACCGCGCCACCGACTTCGTCGACGCCGCGTCGGAGCTCGGGGCGGAGGTCGTCGTGGCGAGCGACAAGGAGCAGGCGCTCGCCGGGCTGATGGGTGACCGCGCCCTGCGGGTGCGGCTCGACGATCCCGAGGTGGCCGCAGCGGGGATCGTCGAGCGCGCTGAGCGCCTGCCCGTCGACGCCGTCGTCGCCGTGGACGACCTGGGGGTGGAGGCCGCGGCGCTCGCCGCGACCCGGCTCGGGCTGCCGCACAACCCGCCGGAGGCCGTCGCCGCGACCCGCGACAAGGCGCGGTTGCGGGCGGTGCTCGCCGAGGCTGGCATCGCACAGCCGGCGTGGCAGCTCGCGGCACCCGGTGACGACGTCGCGGAGCAGGCGGCGGCCGTCGGGCTGCCCTGTGTGCTCAAGCCCCGGTCGCTGTCGATGAGCCGCGGCGTGATCCGCGCGGACACCCCCGCCCAGGCGCGGACGGCGGCGGACCGCATCCGGGCGATCCTCGCCGACGCCGGCGCGTCGCCCGACGAGGCGCTGCTCGTCGAGGAGTTCGTGCCGGGCCCCGAGGTCGCGCTCGAAGGCCTGCTGCGTGGTGGGGGGCTGGAGGTGCTCGCCCTGTTCGACAAGCCCGACCCGCTCGACGGCCCGTACTTCGAGGAGACGCTGTACGTGACCCCGTCGCGCCAGTCCGCGTCGGCGCAGCGCGAGGTCGACGAGCTCGTGCGGGCGGCGACGAAGGCGGTCGGGCTGTGCGAGGGTCCGATCCACGCTGAGGCGCGCCTCGGCGCGCGCGGCCCGATCCTGCTCGAGGTCGCGGCGCGCTCGATCGGGGGGCTGTGCTCGCGCGCGTTGCGCTTCGGCGCCGGCATCAGCCTCGAGGAGGTCATCTTGCGCCACGCCGCGGGACTGCCGCTCGACGACCTGTCGCGGGCGGACGCCGCGAGCGGGGTCCTGATGCTGCCGATCCCGCGGGCGGGCCGCCTCGTCGAGGTCCGCGGCGTTGACGCCGCGCGTGCGTTGCCGGGGGTGCTCGACGTGCGGATCACGATCGCGCGCGGCAAGCGCGTCCGGCCGCTGCCCGAGGGCGACCGCTACCTCGGCTTCGTGTTCGCGCGGGCCGCCGACCCGGCTGGCGTGGAGGACGCGCTCCGGGCCGCCCACGAGCGACTCGAAGTCGTGATCGACGCGGACCCGGCGCCGCGCTAGCAGCGCGACGAGCGGGTGACGGAAGGGCACGCGCGTGCGTAGCATCTCGATCCCGCTGCGGGGCGCAACGGTCGTGCTCGGCACGGCACTGTTCGTGGAGACGCTGCGCGTCTGGCTGCCGTCCGTCATCTTCGTCTACGCGCGCGCAGGAGCGACGCCCCCGACGCAGATGGGGCTGTTCGCGGCAGTGCCGTTCCTGCTCGCCTTCGCCGGCGTGCTCGCGGTGCGCGTCGTGCCGGCCCGGCACGTGGCGGCCCTGGCCGCGCTGGTGCTCGTGGGCGCTCGCATCGGCGTGCAGGCCACCAGCGGTGGGGACCCCCAGCTGTGGCTCGCGACGGTCGCGGTGACCGCCGGGCTCATCTGGCTCGTCGCGGTCGCGGGTGGGGCGTTCGCCGGCCGCTCCGCGGCGCTGGGGCTGGTCGGCGGGTTGGCGCTCGACGCCGGTGTCCACGCGCTTCTGCGCAGCACCGACCTCGCCTGGCGCCCTGGGCTCGGGCCGTGGCTCGCGCTCCTGTTCGTCGGGGCGGTGGTCCTCACCGGCTCGTGGCGCTGGGCACCCCCCGCGCCCGAGCGCGGCACGCTGTGGACGGGCGCGGCGCGTGGGTGGCTCTTGGTGGGCCCCGCGCTCGTCCTCCACGGGGTGGTGGGCGGGGTCGTCTCCCACCTGCATGCCCGTACCGGCTGGGCCGAGCCCGCCGCCGTGGCGGTCGTGTTCCTCGGCCACGGCGTCGCGCTGGCGCTCGCCTGGTGGGCGCTGGGCACCGGTCGCTCGCGCGCG
>SKPY01000488.1 GCA_007119305.1 Nitriliruptorales bacterium | reverse complement strand
TCGGCGACGGGCGCGGCGTGGCCCGCGACGGCGCCGGGCACTCCGGCCGTGCTCACCACGAGGCCTTCCTGATGCCCGGCAGCTCACCGGCGTGCGCGAGCTGGCGGAAGCACACCCGGCACAGCATGAGCTTGCGGTACACCGCCCGCGGCCGCCCGCAGCGGTTGCAGCGGGTGTAGGCGCGCACGCCGAACTTCGGCTTGCGCTTCGCCTTGGCGATCATGGACTTCTTGGCCATAGCCTGCTCCTGAAGGACGCTACTTCGCGAACGGGAACCCGTACGCGTCGAGGAACGCGCGGCCCTGCTCGTCGGTCTCGGCGGTCGTGACGATCGTGATGTCCATCCCGCGCACCCGGTCGATCGAGTCGTAGTCGATCTCGGGGAACACGAGCTGCTCGGTCAGGCCGAAGGTGTAGTTGCCCCGGCCGTCGAAGCTGTTGGGGCTCAGGCCGCGGAAGTCGCGGATGCGCGGGAGCGCCACCGACAGCAGCCGGTCGAAGAACTCCCACATCCGGTTGCCGCGCAGCGTGACCTTGACCCCGATCGGCATGCCCTGGCGCAGCTTGAACCCGGCGATGGACTTGCGCGCCCGGTTCACGCGGGGCTGCTGCCCGGTGATCGTGGCGAGGTCGCGCGTCGCGCCCTCGATCGCCTTCGCGTCGGTGATGGCCTCGCCGGTCCCGACGTTGACGACGATCTTGGTCAGGCGCGGGACCTGCATCACGTTGCCGAGGCCCAGCTCCGACTGCAGCTGCGCCTGGATCTCGTCCCGGTAGCGGGCCTTGAGGCGGGGCACGTACGTCTCGGTGGTTGCGCTCATGGCTATCAGAACTCCGCGTCGCACTTGCGGCAGATGCGGACCCGCTCACCCTCGACGACCTTCGCACCCACGCGGGTGGGCTGGTCGCAGGAGGGGCAGACCGGCATGACGTTGGACATGGGCAGTGGCATCTCCTCGTGGGTGATCCCGCCCTCCTGGGCTCCACGGCGCGTGTGCTGCACGCGCTTGTGCTTCGTGGCGACGTTCACACCCTCGACGAAGACCGTGCCCTTCTTGGGGTACACGTGGATGACCCGGCCAGCCTTGCCGGCGTCCTTGCCGGTGATGACCCGGACCGTGTCGTTGCGCTTGATGCGTTCCATCAGACCTACCGCTCCACTCTGTGAGGACTGCCCACGCCTAGAGGACCTCCGGCGCCAGCGACACGATCTTCATGTAGCGCTTCTCGCGCAGCTCGCGGCCGACCGGCCCGAAGATGCGGGTGCCCCGGGGGTTCTTCTGCTCGTTCACCAGCACGCAGGCGTTGTCGTCGAAGCGGATGTAGCTGCCGTCGGGACGGCGCTTCTCCTTGCGGGTCCGCACCACGACCGCCCGGACGAGATCGCCTTTCTTCACGTTCGAGGCCGGGATCGCCTGCTTGACGGTCCCGACGAACTCGTCACCGATCGAGGCGTACCGGCGCCCCGACCCGCCGAGCACGCGGATGCACAGCACCTCGCGGGCGCCGGTGTTGTCTGCCACCTTCAAGCGTGACTCTTGCTGGATCATCGCTGTTGCTCTCTTCGCTCTCGTGCCTGCGCCGCGACCTGGTGGCGGCGGCAGGCGGTGCGCCCTGCGGCACGGACTACTTGGCGCGCTCCACGACCTCGACGACGCGCCAGCGCTTGGTCTTGGACAGCGGCCGCGTCTCGGCGATGCGCACGAGGTCGCCCACCTTCACGTCGTTCGAGTCGTCGTGCGCGTGGTAGCGCATCGACCGTGTGATCGTCTTGCGGTACAGCGGGTGCGTGGTGCGCCGATCGACCCGCACGACCACGGTCTTGTCCATCTTGTCGCTCACCACGTAGCCCTGCCGCACCTTGCGGGCGCCGCGTTGCGTGGGCTGGTCCGTCGTGCTCATCGCCTACCTCTGCTCCTTGTCGGCGAGCTCACGCTCGCGCTGCACGGTGAGCACCCGTGCGATCTCGTGTCGGACCTGCTTCAGCCGCCGCGGGTTGTCGAGCTGACCCGTGACGTTTTGGAAGCGCAGGTTGAACAGCTCTTCCTTGTACTCGTCGAGCTTCTCGTCCAGCTCGGTGTCGGAGAGCTCGCGCAGCTCGCTGGCCTTCATGTCCTCACCCTTCCCGCGTGACGAAGCGGCACTTGACGGGCAGCTTGTGGGAGGCCCGCAGCATCGCCTCACGCGCGACGTCCTCGGACACGCCCGACAGCTCGAACATCACGCGCCCCGGTTTGACGACCGCGACCCAGCCCTCGGGTGAGCCCTTCCCCGAGCCCATACGGGTCTCGGCCGGCTTCTTCGTGTACGGCTTCTGCGGGAAGATGTTGATCCACACCTTGCCGCCGCGCTTGATGTGCCGCGTCATGGCGATACGGGCGGCCTCGATCTGCCGGTTGGTGATCCAGCCCGGCGTGAGCGCCTGGAGGCCGAACTCGCCGAAGGCGCCCTCGGTACCGCCCTTCGCCAGCCCGCGCATCCGGCCGCGGTGCTGCTTGCGGTAGCGCACTCTGCGTGGTGACAGCATCGTGTCTCTCCTCTTAGGTGCCGCTGCGCGGCTCGTCGCCGGCGTCGGGCTCGCTGGGCTCGGTCGCGCCGGGAGCAGCGGGGACGTCCCCGGCTTCCGGGCCCTCGGGGACCGGGCTGGACGGGACGTCGTCCGGAGCGGGCGCGTCCGCCGGCACGTTCGCCGGGGCGACGCTCTCGGGCTGGGAGCCCTGCGGCGCTTCGGGCGCCTGCTCGGAGCGCCGCTCGGGCGCCTCGTCGCCGTGGCCCACGGTGGGCTGCGACTGCTCGGCTGCCTTGGCCGCCTGCCGCGCGCGCTCGGCCTCCCGGCGGGCACGGGCCCGCTCGAGCTGCTTGCGCCGCTCCTCGCCGCTCGGAAGCTGCTCGCCGGTGTAGATCCAGACCTTGACGCCGATGCGCCCGTAGGTCGTGCGGGCCTCGTCGAGCCCGTAGTCGATCTTGGCGCGCAGCGTGTGCAGGGGCACGCGGCCCTCGCGGTACCACTCCGTCCGGCTCATCTCGGCACCGCCCAGGCGGCCCGAGCACTGCACCCGGACGCCCTGCGCGCCGGCCTTCATGGCGTTCTGGGTCGCGCGGCGCATGGCGCGGCGGAAGCTCACCCGGCCGCGCAGCTGCTCGGCCACGTTGTGCGCGGTGACCTGCGCGTCGAGCTCGGGGTTCTTGATCTCGTTGATGTTGAGCTTGACCTGCTTGCCGGTCGTCTTCTGCAGGTGGTCGCGGATCGCGTCGGCCTCGGCGCCGCGGCGCCCGATCACGATGCCGGGACGGGCGGTGTGCACGTCGACGGTGACGCGGTCGCGCGTGCGCTGGATGTCGATCCGGCTGATGCCGGCATGGCGCACCCGGTTGCGGATGTACTCGCGGATCCGGTCGTCCTCGATGACGTAGTCCGCGTAGTCGCGGTCCGCGAACCACTTCGACTTGTGATCGGCGATGACCCCGAGCCGGAACCCGTACGGGTGGATCTTCTGGCCCACGGTGCTACTCCTTCTCGGCCTGGTCGGACGACTGCTCCTCCGCGCTCGGCTCAGCGGAGCCGCGCTCGTCGGGTTGGTCGCCCGCAGCGGTCTGGTCGGAAACGTCGGTCTGCTCGGGCGCGTCGGCCTCCTCGGCCGGCGCGTCGGCGGTGGGCTCGGCGGCCTGGCCGGGCGCGTCAGCCTCCTCGGCCGGCGCGGCGGCGGTGGGCT
>SKPY01000284.1 GCA_007119305.1 Nitriliruptorales bacterium | reverse complement strand
CCTCAGCGGAGTCCTCGCGTGCGGTCTGGGACGTGTGCGATCCTGCCATGGGGGTCCTCCTTCAGATCCTTGGAACGGTCTGACGGAGCATGCCACCAGGCGTGTGTCGAAGTTCGGGTAATTCCGTAGCGCTGCGTTCAGGTTATTCCTCACTGTCTCGGGCTCCTGGTGGTTGTTGGTGTGGGGGTGATCACCTCCTGTTGTCGGTCTCCTCGGGGCGGATGGTGGGCTGGTGTGTTGAGCGTAGGGGATGGGTGTTGTCGCCGGTGGGATTGGTGACGTTATGTGACCGCGTGGGCGGGGTCCTCAGGTGAGGGTGGTCGTTGTTCATCGCGGCTGTCGGGGGTTGGTGCGGCCGGGTGTCGGGGTGGCCTGTCGGGGGGTGAGCAGGGTGGCGATCTGGTGGGCGAGGTCCTCGGCGCGGAGCCGGCCGAGCCCGTCGGCGATGACGACGTAGCGTTGTTGTCGGCGCAGGCGCACGCGCCAGACGCGCCCTGCGGGCCGCCCGGGGGTGTGGTCGTCGCAGTCGATGTCGACGTAGAGCTGGGCGGCGCGGCGTCGGCAGGCCGGGCAGCAGTACAGGGGCGGGCGTCCGCGCTGGTGGCGGCGCACGATCGGGTTGGCGCAGCCTGGGCCGGCGCAGCGCGCCTCGGCGGGGGTTGCGGTGTCGGCGGTCATGGCCGCGCTCCTGGCGCTGCGGGCTGGTCGTGGCGGGGTCGCTGGTTGGGTCGCCAGCTGCGTCCTTGCATGTTGATGTGGTGGGCGGTGTTGACGAGCCGGTCGAGGATGGATTCGGCGACCACGGGGTTGGGGAACAGCTCGTACCAGTCCGCGGCGGCGCGGTTGGCGGTGATGATGATGCTGCGCTGCTGGCGTTCGGTGAGTAGCTCGTAGAGGTCGTCGGCCTGGCCGGGGGTGAACGCGCGCATGGCGAAGTCGTCGCAGATGAGGATGTCGGGGCGTGCCCAGCGGCGCAGTCGGGCAGCCCAGGTGTGGTCGGCGTGGCCGCCGGCGAGGTCGGCGAGCAGCCGGCTGGTCTTTGCGAACGCCACGGTGTAGCCGCGCCGGCAGGCGGCGTGTCCGAGCGCCTGGGCGATGTGGGACTTGCCGACGCCGACGGGGCCGTGCAGGATCACCGACTCGCCGGCGGCGGCGAACCGCAGGGTGGCCAGGTCGCGGATGGCCGCTGTCGGGGTCTTGGGGTTGTAGGAGAAGTCGAACTCCTCGATGGTGGCGGCCTGCTCGAAACGGGCGTTGCGTAGGCGCCGTTGGAGCGCGGCGGCTTCGCGGCGGGCGAGCTCGTCAGCGCACAGGGTGTGGAGGAACTCCAGGTGGCCGAGCTCGCCGGCGCGGGCCTGAGCCAGCCTGGCGTCGAGCGTGTCGAGCATGCCGGCCAGGCGCAGCGCGCGCAGCACCTCTTCGAGCTGGTGGGGGCGGCTCATCGCGCCACCCCCCGCTGGTCATCATTGTGGAGGCCGTCGAACAGGGTGGCCGGCCCGTGCAGGTGCGCCGGCGCGGTCGGCACGGTCTCCTGCTCTGGCGGGGTGGTCTCGGCGCCGGCGGCGAGGATGCCCCGCACGGTGCGGTAGCTGGGGTCGCCGAAGGCCAGCGCGCGGGCGCAGGCCGCCTCCACCCGCCAGGGCTCGTGCTTGTCGGCCAGGCCGATCACCCCTTGGGCGGCGCGCAGATGATGCAGGGCCCCGCCGTCGAGGAGCCCGGCGACCAACGTGCCGGCAGCCGGGCCGACCTCGGCGGCGCGCTGACGGCACCAGGTCGGGGTGCGCATGAAGAACGCGACCTTCTCCGGCGGGTAGTCGGCGTAGTCGGTTTGGCGTCCCCGCTCGATGCGCACGTGGGTCTTGACCAGCGCCGCGTCGACGAACACCTCCACGGTGCGCGCGGTCGCGCGCGCGTCGACGCGCTTGCCGATGTGGGTCCACGGCACCGAGTACAGCGCCTTGCCGACCTTGACGTGACAGTCGGGGGCGACCTTCGGCCGCGACCAGACCGCCAGCTCGAACGGCTGCGGCGGCAGCCCCACCAGCGCGTCACGCTCGACGGTCTTGAAGACCGCCAGCGGCGCCGCGCCGTCCAGCGACCGGTGCGCCCGCGTTCCTGCCACCTGCAGGCACCAGTCGAGCGCGGCGGCCTGCATGCCCGCCTCGCTGCCCCACTCGCGGCCGCGCCAGAAGCTGTCGCGGATATACGACATCGGCCGCTCGACCCGCGGCTTGTCCTGCGGCTTCGAGGCGCGCGCGGGGTCGATCAGCACACCGTAGTGGGCGGCCAGCTCGGCATAGGCGCGGTTGAGCTTGGGGTCATACAGGTCCGGCTTGTCCACCCCGGTCTTGAGATTGTCGGGGACCAGCCGGCGCGGCGCCCCGCCGAAGAAGGCGAACGCCGCGACGTGCGCGGCCACCCAGGCGCTCTGGTCCATGCGCAGCACCGGGCGGACGAACATGTGTCGGCTGCAGGCCAGCACCAGCACGAACGCCCACACCCGCCGCACCCTCTGCGTGGCCGGGTCCAGCCACGAGCCCAAGAAGCCGTAGTCGATCTGGCCCTCCTCCCCAGCGGGCACCTCCGGACGCAGCACCGTCACCTTCGACTCGTCCGCGGCGTCGGGGAACTCCGACCACAGATAGCGGCGGAAGCTCGTCACGCTGACCTGCAGGCCATGCTCATCACGCAGCCGCTGGAACACCGTCGATGGCTTGTTCGTCTTCAGCATCTCGGCGATCTGCTCGCGGTGCGCCTCGATCACCGGAAACGTCAGGCTGCGCGCCTTGGCCTCGACCAGCTCCGGCCACCAGCCCGCCACCAGCCCCGCCCACTCCTCACGTGACACCGGCGGGCCCTCGCCCGGGGACATGCCCGCCGCCTCCGCCAGCCGGACGTACTTGCGGACCGTCTTGGCGTCCACCCCGAGACTCGAGGCGATCACCGACTTCGGACGGCCCGCATGCCAGTGCTGCAAGATCTCAACCACGTCGATCACGTCGAACGACCTCCTTGCCATGTCTCGACCTCGCTCGCTCAGGGGGAAGCGAGCAAGACATCTACACCTGCAAGGAGCCCGAACCGCGGAACCGGTGCTTCGTCCCGCCCCACAGCTAGGGAATAACGCGAACGCCCCGGTAGGGAATTACGTGAACCTCACGCCACCGCAACTAGGGAATTCCGTGAACGCCGACACCTGCCGCAGCGCCCCGGTCAA
Organism: Nitriliruptorales bacterium; assembly: GCA_007119305.1. GTDB lineage: Bacteria > Actinomycetota > Nitriliruptoria > Euzebyales > Egibacteraceae > SKPY01. The sequence continues at coordinate 531 of SKPY01000284.1, read as the reverse complement.
CCCGATCTGGTTGGCCAGTTGCGCCGGCAGCGACAGCCCTGCCCGGCCCTCCAGACCGGCCCCGTCGCCGGTGACATCGAACCCGCCCGCGGACTTGGTAGCCTTCACCCGCACGGTGAACCCCCTGATCTCGGGATGTGCTCTTCGACAAGCAGCATCCTCGCAGGTCAGGGGGTCATCACAGCTCAGGCGCCCCGCCACCCACCTCGCTCGCGTGAATAGTCGAGGCCTAGCCCCTCTGTAAGCGTTTCGGCAGGCGGAGATCCGCCTGAGATTGCCGAAAAGTGGATGTCCCGCTCGGTGTGGGACTTGGGTTGGTGACCTCCGCTTTCTGCATCCTGCGTTGAGGCTGTGACATTTAGGGTCCGTCGTAGGTCCTTCGATGTTGGAGGTGACCTGCGTAGGGTGCGCCGAGACCGGAGCCGACCCGCGTGGGCGCCGCTGGCGGCCTGGTTGACCCCGGGCTGCGTGAAGCGCTGTACCTGGCCGCTGAACACGCCCGGAAGGTCGCCCCCACCCTGGCGGCCAAGT
>SKPY01000448.1 GCA_007119305.1 Nitriliruptorales bacterium | reverse complement strand
GCGGCGATGCTCGCCGACAGCGCTGACAACGCATGGGCGAGCGGCCATGACGTGTGGTGCGTTCACGCCGGCCCGCCCGACGGCCTGCCAGCCCTGCTGCCCGCCGGTACCCCCCTGCTGGTCCAGCGTGGCGCTGGACTGGCTGAAGCCCTCGCCGCCGCCCAGGGTGACCTCCATGCGCTCGGCTACGACCACGTGGTCCTGCTGGGCGCCGACTGTCCGACCGTCGAGCCGGCCTATCTCCGCGCCGCCGCCACTGCCCTGCGGAGCACCGAGCTGGTCCTCGGCCCAGCAACCGACGGCGGCTACAACCTCATCGGCACACGGCGGGCGCACGCCGGCCTGTTCGCGGTCGAGATGAGCACCCCCCGTGTGCTCACCGACACGCTCACCCGTGCCCGCGCACTCGGGCTCGGCAGCCGCTGCCTCGCGCCGCGTCGTGACCTCGACACCGTGGACGACCTGCGCTCCGCGCTCGAGGCCGGTGAGCTCAGGCGCGCTCCCCGCACCGCAGCGCTGGTCAGGCAGCTCTGGTCGGGCCCACCGCAGCGACTGATCCCACGCCATGCTGGACAGCGCCGGGCCGGCGCTCGGTAGGCTCACGGGGACAGGAGGTGCTGATCCATGGCCGACGAGGGCGAGACACTCGAGCAGTTCCGGCGGTCGTTCTCGTACGGCGCCCGCAGCGACCTGGGCTTCAAGTTCCTGGCGCGACTGTCCGACGACGACGCGGCGGAGTTCCTCCGCCAGCTGCTCGCGCAGCTCGGCGACGCCTTCGACACCGGCGCGTACGAGCGGGTGCGCGACCTCGTATGCGACTGGCAGGCGCGCGCCTATGTAGGCGAGGCGAAGTTCCGCTATGACGACGGGCCGTTCACGCCCGTCGACAGGCCGCTGGAGGAGCTGGCCGTAGCGCTCGTGTCCGCAGGCGGGGTCTATCTCGAGCACGACGATCCCGCCGGCGGCGAGACCCAGGAGCAGGCCGAGGAGCGCATCCAGGAGTACCTGCGCACCGAGCCGGTGCTCACCGAGCTCCCCCAGGAGACCGCGACGGACGCGGTGCGGGTCCGCCATCCCGGCTACGACGTGCGCGGCGCCCGCCGTGACGTGAACGCGGTGTTCCCCCTCGACGTGCTCCGTGAGCTCGAGGCCGAGGGTGTCATCCGCACCAGCAGGCGCCACTACGGCTTCGTGGGCGCCTGCTCCCAGCTGGCGCTGCGCAAGACGAGCGCGCCTGCATGGGCGGAGCGGCTCGCCGCCGACGAGGTGGACGCCTGCCTGCTCGTCGCGACCTGACCGGTCTGCCACGTGTCGGTCGGGCACGTCGCGAGAGCCATCGAAGCCGCCGGGATCCCCACCGTCGCGGTGTTCATCCGCGCCTTCCGCCACGTCGCCGAGGCGATGACCGTGCCGCGGGCGGTCATCACGCCGCACCTCATGGGCCGGACGGTGGGGCCACCGGGCGCCCGCCACCGGCAACGCGCGGTGGTCGGCGCCGCGCTGCGACTGCTCGCCGACGCCGAGGGGGCGGGCACGGTCGTCGAGCTGGAGCCGGACGACGCCGCGTAGCGCCGATCGCCCCCGACCGACACCGCCGGCCGGACGACGGGAAGAGACGCACGCCCGTACGGGGTTGCCCTCGTGTCACGCCACACGAGGAGGTGGACCGCATGCGCCGCAGGGTCGGGCTCCTTGCCGTTGGTGGCGTCGTGCTGGCGGTCGGCGCCGTGGCCGCGCTCGCGCTCTGGGACCGCTCCGACGCGGACGAGCGGGCGTCGGCCGACGCCGCCGGTGACCGTCCGGCGGTCCTCGACACGACGTTCGAGCACTTCGACGGGCGTGTGGTGCGCCTGGCCGACTGGGAGGGCACGCCGATGGTGGTGAACTTCTGGGCGTCGTGGTGCCCGCCGTGCGTGGCCGAGATGGGCGACGCCTTCGAACCGGTGCACGCCGAGCTCGGCGCTGACGTCGCGTTCGTCGGCCTGAACCTCGAGGACGACCCCGACCGCGCCGCCGACGTCGTGGACGTCACCGGGGTGACCTACGACCTCGGCCGCGACCCTGCCGGGGAGCTCTTCACGGGCTTCGGCGGGTTCGGGATGCCGACGACGATCTTCATCGCTGCCGACGGCGCCGTCGTCGAGACGCACACCGGGGCGCTGTCACGGGCTCGGCTCGAACGCCTCATCGAGCGCTCGTTCGGCATCGGCGCGTCGTGATGGAGGCCCCCTTCGCGCTCGCGTTCGCTGCCGGGCTCGTGGCCAGCGTCAACCCGTGCGGGTTCGCGATGCTGCCCGCCTACCTCTCGTTCCTGATCGGCACCGGCGGCAGCGACGAGCACCGTCCCGCGGCGGTGGCGCGAGCGCTGCGCGTGGGCCTGACCGTGTCCGCCGGGTTCCTCGTCGTCTTCGGCGCTGCCGGGCTGGCGCTGTCAGCCGGTGCCCGGTGGCTCACGACCGCGATCCCGTGGGCCGCGCTCGTCGTCGGGCTGGTGCTCGCCGTCGTCGGGGTCGTCATGCTCGCCGGCCGTTCGGTGCCCTTGCGCCTGCCGGCCCCGACCCGCGCGACGTCCGGTGCGGGGGTCGGCGCCACCGCCGCGTTCGGGGTCTCCTACGCCATCGCGTCGCTGTCGTGCACGCTGCCCGTCTTCCTCGTGGTGATCGGCGGCGCGGGCACGCAGGGCAGCCTCGCGGCCGGGGTCGCGACCTTCGGCGTGTACGCGGCCGGCATGGCGTTGCCGCTGCTCGGCGTCGCGGTTGCGCTTGCGCTCGGCAAGGACGCCTTCGTGCGTCGCCTCCGTGGCCTGGCCCGCTACACCACGCGGGTGGCCGGGGGCCTGCTCGTCCTCGCCGGCGGCTACATCGTCTTCTACTGGGCGACCGTGCTCGTCCCTCAGGCGGACGGTCGTGCAGGCGGAACCCTCGTCACGGGCGTGGAGACGCTGTCGTCGCGCCTCACCACCCTGATCGGCACCCGTCCGCTGTTGTCTGGCCTTGCGCTGGCCCTGGTGCTCGCCGTTGCGGTCGGCTACGTCTGGCGCAGCCGACGGCGCACCGGGCCTGCAGGGACGCCCACCGACCGCCCGGCGACGACTCCCCGCACGCCGCTACGCTGAGCCGGTCCGCGCGGGGCCACGATCGAAGCGAGGCGGCATGGAGACCATCAGCTTCCCCGGCAGCACCGGCGCGGCGTTGTCGGGTGTCCTGCACGTGCCGGACGAGACGGCGCGGGGCAGCGTGCTGCTCGCGCACTGCTTCACCTGCTCGAAGGACCTGCACACCGTCACGCGCCTGGCCAAGGCGCTCGCCGCCGGCGGCTACGCGGCGCTGCGCTTCGACTTCACGGGGCTCGGTGAGAGCGAGGGCAGCTTCGAGCAGACCACGGTCACCCACGACGTGCGCGATCTCGTCCACGCGGCAACCGCCCTCATCCAACGGGGCTACGGTCCGTGCGCGCTGGTCGGTCACAGCCTCGGCGGCGCCGCGACGCTGCTCGCTGCGCCCCGGATCAAGACCGTCCGGTCGGTGGCGGTCATCGGCGCGCCGTCGACACCGGCGCACGTGCGCCGCCTGCTGGCCGACGGGGAGGCTCGCATCCGCGCTGAGGGCTCGGCCGTCGTCGACATCGGCGGGCGGCCGTTCCCGATCGGCGCGAGCTTCCTCGACGACCTCGACACCCACGACCAGGCGGCCAGCGTCGCCGAGCTCGGCCGTCCCCTGCTCGTCGTCCACGCGGTCGACGACGCCATCGTGCCGGTGT
>SKPY01000364.1 GCA_007119305.1 Nitriliruptorales bacterium | reverse complement strand
CGAGGCCGCGCAGCTGCAGCCCGAGCGTGCGAGCGGCAGCATCACGATCGTGGAGTCCCCGCTGCGCGAGGGCTTCGTCGCGGCCGACCTCGGCATCGCCGTGCTGGGCGAGCACGACCTGTTCGGCCCGCGGCGCAGCCGCGCGAACCGGCGGCTGCCGACCCGCCGCCAGGCCGGGGAGGCGATCCTCGACCTCGCGCCCGGCGACCCGGTCGTGCACGCCACGCACGGCGTCGGCCGCTACGTCGGGATGGAGACCCGGGAGCTGGCCGGCCCGACGACCCTCGTCGGCGGCGGCAAGGCCGGCAGTGTGACGCGCGACTACGTCGTCCTCGCCTACGCGGGGGGCGACAAGCTCTACGTCCCGAGCGACCAGGTCGACACGCTCGCGAAGTACGTGGGCGGCGAGCAACCCCGGGTGATGCGGCTCGGCGGGGGCGACTGGGAGCGGGCGCAGGGCAAGGTCCGCAAGGCCGTCCGGGAGATGGCGGCCGAGCTCGTCCGCCTCTACCAGACGCGCATGCACGCCCAGGGCAGGGCCTTCGCGCTCGACAGCGAGTGGCAGCGCGAGCTCGAGCAGGCCTTCCCGTTCGAGGAGACGCCGGATCAGCAGTCCGCGATCGACGAGGTCAAGGCCGACATGGAGACCCCGTTGCCGATGGACCGCCTCGTGTGCGGTGACGTGGGGTTCGGCAAGACCGAGATCGCGGTGCGCGCGGCGGCGAAGGCGGTGTTCGACGGTGCCCAAGCCGCGGTGCTCGTGCCGACCACCCTGCTCGCGCAGCAGCACGGGGAGACCTTCACGGAGCGGTTCGCCGGCTTCCCCGTCACCGTGAGGGTGCTGTCGCGGTTCGCATCAGCGCGCGAGCAGCGCGCGATCCTCGATGGGCTCGTCGCCGGCACGGTCGACCTCGTCATCGGCACGCACCGGCTCCTGTCGCCCGACGTCACCTTCAAGCAGCTCGGGCTCGTCGTGGTCGACGAGGAGCAGCGCTTCGGCGTCGCGGCCAAGGAGCGGCTGAAGGAGCTGCGCACCAGCGTCGACGTCCTCACGATGACCGCGACGCCCATCCCGCGCACGATGGAGATGGCCATCACCGGCATCCGGGACCTGTCGACCATCGACACGCCCCCCGAGGAGCGCCAGCCGGTCGTCACGCACGTTGGTGAGTGGGACGAGGGGCTCGCAGCACTCGCCGTCCGGCGCGAGCTGCTGCGTGAGGGCCAGGTCTTCTGGGTGCACAACCAGGTGCGGACCATCCACGCCGCAGCGGAGCGCGTCCGCGCGCTCGTGCCGGGCGCGCGCGTCGCGGTCGCGCACGGCCAGATGGACGAGGCCGCGCTCGAGCGGGTCATGATCGCGTTCTGGCAGCGGGAGTTCGACGTGCTCGTGTCGACCACGATCATCGAGAGCGGGCTTGACATCTCCAACGCGAACACCCTCGTTGTCGAGCGTGCCGACATGCTGGGACTCGCGCAGATCTACCAGCTGCGCGGTCGGGTCGGGCGCTCGAGCCAGCGCGGCTACGCCTACCTGTTCTACCCGGCGGAGCGCGTGCTCACCGAGGAGGCCTACAAGCGGCTGGAGACCGTCGCCACCCACACGGGTCTGTCCTCCGGCCTGTCGATCGCGCTCGCGGACCTCGAGATCCGCGGTGCCGGCAGCGTGTTGTCGGCGGAGCAGTCGGGCCACGTCGCCACCGTGGGGTTCGAGGAGTACGCGCGGCTGATGCGCGAGGCGGTCGTGGAGTTCACGTCCGGCGAGGCGCCCGAGCCGGAGGCGGAGATCAAGATCGACCTGCCGATCGATGCGCACCTTCCGAAGGGCTACATCGCAGACGAGGCGCTGCGGCTCGAGGCGTACAAGAAGGTCGCGAGCGTGCGCGACGCTCGGGGCGTGCGCGCGGTGCGCGAGGAGCTCGTCGACCGCTACGGGCCCCTGCCACCGCCGGCCGAGCGGCTCCTGTCGGTGGCCGCCCTGCGCGCGGCCGTGCGGCGCTGGGGGGTGCGCGAGATCAGCACGACGCCGCGGCGCACCGTGCGGGTGACGCCGGTCCACCTCACGGACTCCCAGGAGATCCGCCTGGTGCGGGCCCACCGCGACGCGACCTACAACGCGACCGCCGAGGCGCTCGAGTTCCCCGTGCCGCGCTCGCACGATCTCGTCGGCGCGGTGGCGCGCAAGCTCAAGGCCGTGCTGGGTCCCCCAGGGCGCTGAGCGTGACTACACTGGGGTGGCAGTCGCCTCCCGCCGGGCGGCAGCGTTTCGTGCTCAACCAGCAACCGAGGACCACTGCCGTGCGCATCTCCAGCCCCCTCATCGCCCTGCTCGGGCTGCTCGCGCTCGTCGCCGCCGCATGCGGCACGGGCAACCCGGCCCACGCGGCCGAGGTCGACGGCGAGACTATCCCCGTCAGCGCCGTCGAAAGCCGCTACGAGACCGTCGCGAACAACCCCCAGTTCGCTGACCAGCTGCGCAACGATCCCGACGGCACGCTGACCACGCAGGTCCAGGCAGAGATCCTCACCGAGCTCATCCAGGCGCGCCTGTGGGAGCAGGGTGCCGCGGAGCTCGGCATCGAGCTCACCGACGAGGACGTGGCAGAGCGCCGGGAGCAGCTCGTCGAGGAGGTCGGCGGGCAGGAGCAGTTCGACGAGCTCCTCGAGCAGTCCGGGCTGTCCGAGGCGGATCTGCAGGCCGAGATCCGCAACCTCGCGGTCCGCGAGCGGGTTCAGGAGCACCTGACGGCGGACATCGAGGTCAGCGACGCCGAGGTGGAGGAGTTCTACGAGGCCCAGCGCGAGCAGCGCTACGAGCAGGTCGAGGCCCGCCACATCCTGCTCGAGACCGAGGACGAGGCCCACGATGTCATCGAGCGCATCGACGACGGCGAGAGCTTCGCAGACCTCGCGCGTGACCTGTCCATCGACCCCGGCAGCGGCGCGGAGGGCGGCGACCTCGGCGCGTTCGGCCGCGGTCAGATGGTGCCCGAGTTCGAGGAAGCGGCGTTCGACGTCGAGATCGGCGAGGTGACCGGTCCGGTCGAGAGCCAGTTCGGCTTCCACGTCATCGAGGTCACGGGGCGCATCGACCAGGAGCTCGCCGAGGTGGAGGACGACATTCGGGACGAGCTGAGCCAGGAGCAGGCGGGCGGTGCGATGGGAGAGTGGTTCGGGGAGCTGCTGCGCGCTGCCGACGTCACCGTCAACCCGCGCTTCGGCGAATGGGACGCCGAGCGTGGCCAGGTCGTACCGACCGCGGCGCTGGACGAGGTCGACGGTGAGCTACCGGTCGAGCCCGCGCCCGACCCTGACCTGCCCGGCGACGACGACGTCGAGATCGACCCCGACGAGTAGGCGATGCCACGGCTCGTCCTCGTCGACACCTCGGACCAGCTGCCCGGCCTGCTGCCGCTGCACAGCTGGACCGCGCTCATGTCCAGCGAGGTCGTGCTCGTGGGCGCCGCCGACCATCCCTTCACGCCGCACCTCGATGCTGCGGGGCTGCGCCACGAGGTGGTGCCCGCGCCCGAGCAGGGCGCCGCGCTGTCCCGCGGTGACCTCCTCGGGGGGCTGTCACCGCAGGCGAAGGCGCGGGCGGAGTGGGTGGTGGAGTGCGCCCGCGCGTGCGGGGAGACCGTCTACTTGTTCGGTCCGCACGACAGCGAGGCGTTCACCCGGACCCTGGGCATGGAGGCGGCCCGGGCCGGGGTGGAGGTCGAGATCGTCTACTTCGGCGTCGCCCCGAAGGGGGTGCGCCTGCTTGAGCTCGTGCGCGTGGAAGAGCGGCTGCTCGGCGAGGGCGGCTGCCCCTGGGATCGCGAGCAGACGCACGCGACGCTCGCCCCGTACGCGGTCGAGGAGGTCTACGAGCTGCTCGAGGCCATCCAGGCGGGAAACCCCCCTGCGATCCGCGAGGAGCTCGGGGACGTCCTGCTCCAGGTCGTCTTCCACGCGGAGATGGCAGCGCAGGCCGGCGCGTTCGACATCGATGACGTGGCCCAGCAGATCGCCGAGAAGCTCGTCCGCCGCCACCCCCACGTGTTCGGCGACGTCGAGGTCGCCGACGCCGGTGAGGTGATGGCCAACTGGGAGCAGCTCAAGGCCGCCGAGAAGGCCGAGCGCGAAGGGGTGTTCGACGGGATCCCCCCCGCGCAGCCGGCGCTCGCGTATGCGGGCAAGCTCCAGTCGCGCGCGGCCAAGGCCGGGTTCGAGTGGCCCGACCCGGCCACGGCCGCGGAGCGCGTGCGTCTCGAGCTCGACGAGCTGGGCTCGGCCACCGACGACGAGGCCCGCGCCGCCGAGCTCGGCGACTTGCTGCTGGCGGTCGCTGGGCTGGCACGTGTCCACGGCATCGATCCCGACATGGCGTTGCGCGGTGCGGCGCAGCGGTTCCGCGACCGCTTCGAGGCGGCGGCCGCAGCAGCCGACCGGCCGCTGGAGCAGCTGTCCGCCGACGACTGGCTGGCGCTGTGGGAGCAGGCCAAGGCCCGCGACGGCACCTGACCAGCCCCTGGCGGGGCCGGCAGTCGGGGCCCCCGCTAGCCACGCTGCAGCCGGGACGCGTAGATTGGACACGACCCCGACGAGCGGCAGGAAGGACCGGGCAGATGTCGGCGATCGAGACGCTGCGCGCCATTCTCGTGGGCACGGCCGCCGTGGCCGCCGTGATCGCCGCCGTGCTCGGCCTGTGGTTCGCCGCGGTCGTGCTGAGCGCTGCCATCGGCGTGCACGGCTTCGCCACCTACTACCTGCGCCAGCTGCGGGTCGCACCGCCGCCCGCGCCGCCCGGCGACCCGGCCGCCTAGCGGTGCGCCACCCGGCAGCGGTGCGCCACCCGGCAGCGATGCGCATCCGCCATCTGTGGGCATGCGCCGTCGCTTGCGTCCCGCTGGCGCCCCCGCATGCGCTGCCGTTGCCTCCCGCCAGCCCGCCAGCGCGCACCTCGACCCGGAGTTCAGCGTTGTGTCCGTTGTCGAATGTGACTGTTGTGCACTACAGTTAGGCTTACGCGCGAAAGAGGTGAACCTCAAGTGGAGATCGAGACAATGCTGGCCCGCGAGATTCTGGACTCGCGGGGCAACCCCACCGTCGAGGTCGACTGCATCCTCGTCGACGGTTCGGTGGGGCGGGCCGCGGTCCCGAGCGGCGCCTCGACCGGGGCGTTCGAAGCCGTCGAGCTGCGCGACGGCGGCGGCCGCTACCGGGGCAAGGGCGTGGAGAAGGCGGTCGACAACGTCGACACCGTGATCGCCCCGGCGCTGCTGGGCCGGGACGCGACCGAGCAGCGGTCGATCGACGCCGCGCTGCTCGAGCTCGACGGGACCGACGACAAGTCCAACCTCGGTGCGAACGCCGTGCTCGGTGTGAGCCTCGCGGTGGCGAAGGCGGCGGCGGCCTCCCGGGGCCTGCCGCTGTACGCCTACCTCGGCGGTCCCTCCGCCCATCTGCTGCCGGTCCCCATGATGAACATCATCAACGGCGGGCAGCACGCCGACTCCAACGTGGACTTCCAGGAGTTCATGATCGCGCCCATCGGGCTGCCTACGTTCGCCGAGGCGCTGCGTGCCGGCGCCGAGGTCTACCACGCCCTGAAGGACGTCCTGCACGAGCGCGGCTTGTCGACCGGGCTCGGTGACGAGGGTGGCTTCGCCCCGGACCTGCCGAGCAACGCCGACGCCCTGGCCCGCCTGATGGAGGCGATCGAGCGCGCCGGGTACACGCCCGGGGAGGACATCGCCCTCGCGATGGACGTGGCGTCCTCGGAGTTCTACTCGGACGGGGCCTATCGCCTCGAGGGCGAGGGCAAGAGCCTGTCCAGCCAGGAGATGGTGGAGGTCCTCGCCGAGCTCATCGACGCCTACCCGATCATCTCGATCGAAGACGGCATGGACGAGGATGACTGGGACGGCTGGCGTGTGCTCACCGAGCGCATCGGCGACCGCTGCCAGATCGTCGGGGACGACCTCTTCGTCACCGACGCCGAGCGCGTGCGTCACGGCATCACCGAGGGCTCGGCGAACAGCGTGCTCGTCAAGGTCAACCAGATCGGCACGCTGAGCGAGACCTTCGCGACGATCGAGCTCGCCCACCGCGCCGGCTGGACGTGCATGATCAGCCATCGCTCGGGCGAGACCGAGGACCACACGATCGCGGATCTCGCGGTGGCGGTGAACGCCGGGCAGATCAAGACCGGGGCTCCGGCACGCAGTGACCGGGTGGCCAAGTACAACCAGCTGCTGCGCCTCGAGGCGCGGCTCGGCGACACGGCACGCTACGCCGGAGCCGCTGCCTTCGCGCGGCATGGCAAGACAGCAGGGGACACCGGGACGTGAGCGCTCCCCGCCGCCGCGCACAAGGCCCGCGTCGCGGCGGCGGGTCCGACCGCAGGCCGGCGCAACGGTCAGCGCCGCCGACGCGGGCCACACCGTCCTTCCTGCGCCGCTGGTTGCGGGGCGACCGACCCTACGTGCTCGCGCTCGTCGCCATCGTGACGGTGATCCTCACCATGGCCGTCGGTCCCCTGCAGAGCTACACCGCCGCCACCGATCGGGTCGAGGCGCTGGAGCGGACCCGCGACCAGCTGCGCGCGGAGGTGGACAGCCTCGAGGAGCGCCGCGAGCGCCTCGAGGACCCCGAGGAGCTCGAGCTGCTCGCGCGCAGCGAGCACGGCCTCGTGCGACCCGGCGAGATCCCCTTCGTGGTCGTCGTGCCGGACGCGGACCCGGACCGGGTGCGACCCGAGCCGCCCACGCCCGGGGAGCCCGCCGACGGCCCCTGGTACCGGCGGCTGGGCCGCGCGCTCGCCGAGCTCTTCGGCGAGGGCTCGTGAGCGCGCTGCGGCGAGCGCGGTTCACCGACCTCGACGTCGCCACGCTCTACGCCCTCCTGCGCCTGCGGGTGGACGTGTTCGTCGTGGAGCAGGCGTGCGCCTACCCCGACCTCGACGGCCGCGACACGGAGGCGGGCACCTGGCACTGCTGGCTCGACGACGCCGGACGGGTCATCTCCTACCTCCGCCTGCTCGCCGAGCCCGACGGCGCGACCCGCGTCGGCCGCATGGCCACGGCCGTCGACCGGCGCGGCGAGGGGCATGCCAGCCGGTTGCTCGGTGCCACGCTCGCGGGCCTCGAGCCGCCGATCGTCGCCGCGGTCCAGGCCCACCTGCAGGGCTGGTACGAGCACTTCGGCTTCGCGGCCGCCGGCGCCGGGTTCGTCGAGGACGGCATCCCGCACGTGCCGATGGTGCGCGCCTGACGGACCGCGCCGCCGGCCAGGAGCTATGGACACTACCGCAATAGCAGGTTAGCCTCAGCCAACCGGTGGCGCGCCGTCCGAGCACGGGCCTGCGGCTCCACCGGGCACGCGATCCGAGCCCTGATCCGGGGCGTGAGGCAAGGAGCACGCACGATGAACGGTTCACGCTGGATGCGCCTGCTTGCCGCCCTGCTCGTCCTGGGCGTCGCCACCGCCGCGTGCGGCGACGGCGAGCCCGCCGTCGAGCCTGACGAGCCGGACCCAGAGGTCGTCGACGAGCCCGCGGAGGACGACGAGCCCGAGGTGGTCGACGACGACGAGGAGATCGAGGTCGACACCGCGCAGCGCGGCGACGGCACGCTGCGCATCGGCTACCTGCTGCCTGAGACCGGCACCCTGGCGTTCTACGGCCCGCCGACGATCACCGCCGTCGAGCTCGCCGTGGAGGACATCAACGAGGCGGGCGGCGTCCTCGGCAACCCCGTCGAGCTGTTCTCCGCCGACGAGGCGGGCGACGCAGCGGTTGCGAGCACCAGCGTGGACCGGCTGCTCGCCGACGGGGTCGACGCGATCATCGGCGCGGTCGCGAGCGGCATGTCGCTCGCGGTGATCGACAAGATCATCGGTGCCGGTGTGGTCCAGTGCTCGCCGGCGAACACGAGCCCCACCTTCACGACCTACGACGACCAGGGCTTCTACCACCGCACCGCCCCGACCGACGCGCTGCAGGGCCCGGTGCTGGCCGAGACGATGCTCGGCGAGGGCCACGCGCGCATCGCGCTCATGGCCCGCGCCGACGACTACGGCCAGGGGCTGGCCGACGAGACGGAAGCCGCCCTCGAGGAAGCCGGGGCGGAGGTTGTCGCCAAGGTGATCTACGACCCCGAGGCCGCCACCTACAGCGCCGAGGTCGAGCAGGTCGCCGGTGCTGGCCCGGATGCGGTGGCGTTGATCAGCTTCGACGAGGCCGCGCAGATCCTGCAGGAGCTGATCGAGGCCGGCCTCGGCCCGGCGGACTTCCCGGTGTTCGGTGCGGAGTCGCTGCGCAGCACCGAGCTGCCGCTCGACGTCGACCCCGCCGACGAGACCGTGCTCGACGGCCTGCAGGGCACCGCGCCGATCTCGCGGGCGGACGAGTCCTTCGTCGAGCGCCTCGAGGAGTTCAATCCGGACCTGACCGACTTCCTGTTCGCCGGGGAGGCGTACGACTGCGCCGTGATCATCGCGCTCGCCGCCACGGCAGCGGAGAGCGACGACCCCGGCGTGTTCGTCGAGGAGATGATCGACGTGACGCGCGACGGGACCGACTGCACCTCCTACGCGGAGTGCGCCGAGCTGCTCGAGGCCGGCGAGGACATCAACTACAACGGCGCGTCTGGCCCCATCGAGTTCACCGACGTCGGTGAGCCCGAACGCGGCACGTACGAGATCTGGGAGTTCTCCGGCGGCGAGATCGTCACCGTCGGCGAGGTCGAATCGACCTTCTAGCCGGGCGGGTTCCCTTCTCGACGCCCCCTGGGTAGGTTCGTAGGCAGCCCGAAGAGACCCGAGCGAAGGAGAGCGGTATGGCAGACCGGCGCGCGTCCGTCGTATGGGAAGGCGACCTGCCCAGCGGGAGCGGCCGGGCGACCTTGGAGTCGTCAGGCCTGGCCAGCGACCTGCCCGTCTCCTGGCCGTCGCGGACCGAGGAGCCGAACGGGCAGACCAGCCCCGAGGAGCTGATCGCGGCTGCGCACGCCTCCTGCTTCTCGATGGCGCTGTCGAAGCAGCTCGCCGACCGCGACGCCGCTCCGCAGCGCCTGGAGGTGTCGGCCACGGTGTCCTTCGTGGCAGGACAGGGGATCACCCGCAGCGCGCTCACGGTGCGGGCCACCGCCGCCGGCCTCGACGAGGCACGGCTCGCCGAGGCGGCCGACGCGGCGAAGGACGGCTGTCCCGTCTCGCAGGCGCTCAGCGGCAACGTGGACATCACGCTGGACGCGAGCATGGCCTGACGCGGCGCCGCGGTCGGCGTTTGCGGCGGTGGTCGCCGCGAGCCACGCTGGCCACGTGGACGACGCCCTCCGACCGGCTCTTGACGCCTCCTACGAGGCGCAGCGGGAGCGTGCCTACCTCGACGAGCGCGACAGGCTGTTGGCGGCGCGGATGATCGGCCGTCCCCTGCGGGGACGGTCCGCCGCGGCCGTGCGCTGTGCGTGGGGGCTGCCGGCCGTCCTGCGCGTCGACCCGGCGCTGGCCGACGGCACGCCCTTCCCGACGACGTTCTGGCTGGCGTGCCCGCTTGCGGTCGCGGCCTGCGGGCGGCTCGAGGCGAGCGGGCTGATGCGCGACCTGGCCGCGCGGCTGGGCGACGACCCGGCGCTGGCAGCGGACTACGCCGCGGCACACGAGCGCTATGTCGCCTTCCGCGACGAGCTCGGACCGAGCGTGCCCCACGACCCCAGCGCAGGGGGCATGCCCGGGCGGGTCAAGTGCCTGCACAGCCTGTACGCCCACCACCTCGCGACGCGTGACAACCCGCTCGGCGGGTGGGTCGCCGAGCAGTTCGAGCCGCTGGCCTGCCCCGCCCCCTGCGTGCGCACCGAGGACGACGCGGCGTGACACGGGTGGCAGCCATCGACGTGGGCACGAACTCGGTGCGCTTGCTGGTCGCCGACTCCGGCGCGCCGCTGCGGATCCTCGAGCGGCACATGACGGTGACCCGCCTAGGTGCGGGGGTCGACGCGGTCGGGCGGCTCGACGATGCAGCGCTGGCGCGCACGCTGGACTGCATCGACGGCTTCGCCCGCCGAGCGCGTGGGCTCGGTGCGGAGCGCCTCCGCGTCGCCGCGACGAGCGCTGTGCGCGATGCGGCCGATCGTGACCGCTTCTTCACGGGTGTGCGCGACCGCACGGGTGTCGAGGCTGAGGTCCTCACCGGCGCGGTGGAGGCCGCCACCGCCTTCGCCGGCGCGACCGGCGCGGTGCAGGGCGAGCCGCCCTATCTCGTGCTCGACATCGGCGGCGGGTCCACCGAGCTCATCCTCGGGGGCGACGCCCCCGACGCGGCGACGAGCCGCCAGCTCGGCTGCGTCCGCCTCACCGAGCGGTGCCTGCCGTCCGACCCGCCGACGGGTGGCGAGGTCGCCCAGGCGCGCGCGGTCGCGGACGCCGAGCTCGAGGCGGCAGCCGGGGTCGTCGCCGCCGGCGACGCCCGCACGCTGGTGGGCGTCGCGGGGACGTTGACCACCCTCGGGGCGCTCGCGCTCGGCCTGCCCGCCTACGAGCCCGACCGCATCCACGGCACCCGGATGAGCTACGAACGGGTCGTCGCGTTGACCGACGAGCTCGCGGCGATGACCGCACGGCAGCGTGCAGCGCTCGGTCCGATGGCCCCGGGACGCGAGGACGTCATCGTCGGCGGCGCGATCATCCTCGAGCGGGCCATGGCCCGGTTCGGCTTCCCCGCGGTGCTCGTCAGCGAGGCCGACATCCTCGACGGCCTCGCCATCGAGCTGCTCGCGCCGTCGTCACGCCAGCCCTGAGCGCGCTGCGCCCGGATCAGCCCTCACAGCTGCTCGTCGGGCTCCCCGATGACGTGCGTCACCGGCACGTCGACGCTGCGGCGCAGGCGGCTCACCAGATCGAGCTTGAGCCAGCGGGACGCGTTGGGGGGCAGCGTGGAGATGATGATCTCGTCGTAGCTGTGCTCGCGCAGGACGTCCAGGGTCGCGTCGATCGTGCGGATGTCGCCGACCTCGCCGTCTGCCTTGACCCCGAGCTGCTCGAGCCGTGTGAGGGCGCGGGACAGACGCTCGGCCGCTGCCGCGCGCGCCTCCTCGTCGACCCACGACCCAGCCATGGGATCGTGGGCGGCGGGCACGAGCACGTGGAAGTGGCAGGGCCCCTCGGCCATGCGGGCGCGCACCTCCTCCCACAGGTGCTCACCGCCGAGGGTGAGGTTCGCGACGATCAGGTAGCTGCGCATGGAGGCACCACCTCCTGGATCGGCTACCCCGAGCCTACGCAGGTCACGCGGGTTTGAGAAGGTCCGCTTCTCACTCGTCGCGGCTCATCGCCTTCACGAGGTCGCCACGGCTGACGATGCCGATGACCTGCCGGTCGTCGTCGACCACCGGCACGCGTGAGACGTGCTGCGAGATCATCGCGGTGGCGACGTCCTCGACGGTGGCCTCGGGGCCCACGTACGGCGCGTCGGGCTCCATGAGGTCGGCGACCGTGCGCCCGAGGGCGTGGCGCACCTCCTCCTCGAACCGCTTGATGGTGCCGGGGATCGGGATGTAGGCGCCGAGGATCTCGACCGCGGTCGGCGCGTGCACCCGGGCCTCGGACAGGATGAGGTCGCTGTCGTCGAGCACACCCACCAGGCGGCCGTCGTCGTCGACGACCGGGGCCCCACTGATCCCTCTGGCGGTGAGCGCCTTGACCGCGTCTTCCAGGGAGTCGTCAGCGTGCAGCGTGACGACGTCGGTCGTCATCATCTCGCGAACTGGCAGTTCTCGTGGCATGCCAGCAGCCTACCCTCCGGGGCCGCGCGCTTGCTCCCACGCCGTGTGCGCCGTAGCGTCGCAGCCAGCGCTGCACCTGCCCCATGCTCGACGGTCGGTGCCGTCGCGTCGGGTGGGCCGGGACCGGAAGAAAGGCACGCCATGCTCGTCTGGTTCTCCGTCACGCCGATCGGGACCGGCGCCGCCAGCGTCGCCCGGGAGGTCGCGCGCGCCGTCGAGGCGGTGGAGGCGACCGGGGTGCGTGCGCACACCGACGCGTCGGGCACGACGATCGAGGGCAGCTGGGACGCGTGCGTGGCCGCGTTGCGGGCCGCCGGCGAGGCGGTGCTCGAGGTGGCGCCCCGAGCGTCGCTGACCTGCAAGTTCGACCTGCGGGCCGACAAGCCCGACCAGAGCTTCGAGGAGAAGTACGCGAGCCTGCAGGCAGCCCGGGGTGACGGCTGAGCCCCGCATGTGGTAGGGATGGACCCCATGATGATGAACCCCAAGACCCAGCGCACGATCGTGATCGGCCTGGTCGTGCTGATCGGCCTTGCGTTGGTGCTCACGATGATCGTCGCGCCCGTCTTCTGACCGCTTCAGCACCACAGCGGATCGCGCCGGCGCTCGGCTGACCGGTATCGTCGTCTGCGATGGGTGATCGATGGGCGCGCCTGCGCACCCTGCTCGCAGGCCTCGCCGAGCGGGCGCCCCCGGCGCCGCCCGGCGGTCGCCGGGGTGCGACCCTCGCGGTCCTCGCGGAGACCGGGGACGACCTCGAGATCGTCTACACGCGGCGGCGGGACGACCTGCGGCAGCATCCCGGTCAGGTCAGCTTCCCCGGTGGCCGGATCGACCCCGGGGAGACGGTGCGCGAGGCTGCGCTGCGCGAGGCGGCAGAAGAGGTCGGGCTCGACCCCGACAGCGTCGAGGTCCTCGGCCAGCTGCCGGCGTTCTACATCCCCCCGTCGCGGTTCTGGCTGCACGCGGTCGTTGCGCGCTGGCGACGACCGCATCCGCTCCGCGCCGACGCCCGTGAGGTGGCCGAGATCCTCGTCGTACCCCTGGAGCAGCTACGCGACCCGGCCCGGTGGCGGTACACCCCCCTGCCGGACCGTGGTCCGATGTGGGCCTGGCAGCTCGAGGGCCCCCACGTGTTGTGGGGGGCCACGGCGGTGGTGACCGCCGTGCTGCTGGGCCTGCTCGACCCCAACTGGAGCGGCGGGACGCGGGTCGAGGACCTCGCGGCCCAGCGCGAGCTGCGGCCCTGGGAGGCGACCCGGGACGCCATGCCCCGCGGCGGGCCGCCTCGCCTCGGCGGAGTCCCCGAGGTGCCGGTCGGCGCGGTGAGCGCGGCGCCGGCCACTGGGGTGAACGAGCCCGCCGACGACGGCGCCCCGGAGCAGGCCGCACCGCCACCGGCTGCTGCGGCGAACCGTGAGCCCGGCGCCTGGTTGGATGCCGCTGGTCGCTTGACCGCCGACGCCGTGAGCCAGCTCCTCGACGAGCGCCGCGGGCGCGTTCTCGTGCTCGCCGGCACTGGCGGCACCGGCGCCGTGGGCATCGCTGCAGCGGCCGCGTTGCATGCCCGTGGCGTCGACGTCACCGTTGTGCGCCCGGCAGGCGCCGGGCCGGTCCGCGACGAGGTCCGGG
>SKPY01000171.1 GCA_007119305.1 Nitriliruptorales bacterium | reverse complement strand
GGGGACGGGGCTGCGGGGCAGGCCCGCGAGCGCGGGCGGGCGCAGGCGCCCGACGCGTCGGAGCCGTCAGGCAAGCCCGCGGGGCAGGAGTCGTCCGGGCAGCGCACCTCCAGACAGGGCACCTCGGAGCAGCGCACCTCGAAGCAGCGCACCTCGGAGCAGCGGTCCTCGGAGCAGCGCTCGTCACAATCGCGCTCCGGACGCGGACGCTCCCACCGGTCAGGCTCGGGCCGGGCCGACGGCCGCTCCCCTGCCGCCAAGGGCAGCCGCCCGTCGCGCGCGCAAGAGCGGAGCCGCGAGCGGTCTGACCCGGGCACCCAGTCGGACAGCGGGGCGGCCCGCGGCGAGGGGCAACCCCGCCTGCGCCGCCCGCTCGAGGTGCAGCACCTGCCGTGACCCGGCAGGCGGGCGCTGGTCAGCCGACGACCGCTTGGAGGTCAGCGATGAGGGC
This sequence comes from Nitriliruptorales bacterium, assembly GCA_007119305.1. Classification (GTDB taxonomy): domain Bacteria; phylum Actinomycetota; class Nitriliruptoria; order Euzebyales; family Egibacteraceae; genus SKPY01. The sequence continues at coordinate 3,343 of SKPY01000171.1, read as the reverse complement.
GGGTCCGGCGGCGATCAGCCCCTGCTTGCCGTACGGGCTGACGCTGGCCCCGGCTTCCTGCGCGATGAGCGCGCCTGCGGCCCAGTCCCAGTGCGCCACGCCGTCCTCGTAGTAGGCGTCGACCCGGCCCGCGGCGAGCGCACACAGGTCGAGGGCTGCCGAGCCGCCGCGCCGGATGTCCCGCGCCGCGACGAGCACCCGGCTCACCACCTCGGCCTGCGCCCGCCGCGTCGCGCGGTCGTAGGCGAAGCCGGTGGCCACGAGGGCCTGCTCGAGTGGAACCGGGTCGTTCACCGCAAGGCGCGTGTCTCCGAGCCAGGCGCCGTGACCACGCACCGCCCGGAACGTCGCCGACTGCACGGGGGCGTGGACCACGCCGACGAGGCCACCCGCGGCGTCCTCGCACGCGACGCTGACGCACCAGTCGGACAGCCCGTAGAGGTAGTTGACCGTCCCGTCGAGGGGGTCGACGACCCAACGCAGCCCGCTGTGCGACGTCCGGGCGGCGCCCTCCTCGCCGAGGATGCCGTCGTCGGGCCGGGCCGACCTGAGGCGTGCCACGAGCAACGCCTCGCTGGCGCGGTCGGCGGCGCTGACCGGATCCGTGGCGCTCGACTTCGCCTCCACGGGGTTGGTCGTCCCGCGGCGCCGCAGGAGCTCCTCGCCGGCCTCGCGCGCGGCCTGCTCGGCCAGGTCGGCCAGTCGCGTGCGGTCAGCTGCCGCAGGTCCGCTCACGCCCGTGCCGTGCCCACACGGACCCATGCGCGCCGCCTGCACGCCGGGCACACGGCGAACACCGGGTAGCGGCGGCAGGGCGCCACGACCAGCAGCGGGAAGGCTGCCCGCAGGGCGGAGGCCACCCCGAGCGGGCTCGCCGCGCCGCAGCGGCTGCACTCGACCACGAGCCCCGCCCGCCGAGCGTCAGGGTGCGGGGCCGCGGCCTGCGAGGTGGTCGTGAACAGCGCCGCGCGACCCATGGGGTCGGCCTCGCCGACCTCGAAGCGCCCGGCGTCCGGCCGCTCGAGGAGCCTGCGCTCGGGGCGCTTGATGCGGTCGAAGTCGCTCATTCGCTCCACGCGGGCACCGCGCCGGCTGCGTCCCGGTCGGCGGGGTCGGGCTCAGCGCCGGCAAGCTCTGCAGCGATCACCCGGTACGCGGCGGCACCGGGCACCGTCGGGGCGTGCGCGAAGATCGTGCGGCCGAGGTTGGGCGCCTCGGCGAAGCGGATGCTCTTGCGGACCGGCACGCCGAGAACCGGCAGGCCGTAGCGCTCGGTGACGTCGTGCAGCACGGCGCGCGCGTGCCTGGTGCGCCCGTCGAACATCGTCGCGACGAGCCCGCTGACCTCGAGGCCGCGGTTCGTGAGGCGCTGGACGTCGGCGATCGTCTCGAGCAGCTGGGAGACCCCGCGGTGCGACAGGGTCTCGCACTGCAGCGGGATGACCACCCGGTCGGCGGCGGTGAGCCCGTTCAGGGTCAGCACCCCGAGGGAGGGCGGGCAGTCCACCACGACGGCGTCGTAGGTGTCGCGCAGCTCGTCGAGCTCCCCGCGCAGCACGTACTCGCGGCCGGTGCGCGCGAGCAGCGCCACCTCCGCGCCGGCGAGGTCGATGGAGCTGGGAGCGAGGTCCATCTCCGGGTGCGTGAGGACGGTCTTCGCCACCCCGGCGCGGCCGGCGATGACCTCGTGCATGGTCGGCTCGAGCGCATCGGAGTCGTAGCCGAGGCTGAACGTGAGACAGGCCTGCGGATCGAGGTCCACGGCGAGGACGGCCTGCCCACGCTCGGCCAGCGCAGCGCTGATCGTGGCCGCCGTCGTCGTCTTCCCGACGCCGCCCTTCTGGTTCGCGATCGCGTAGATGGTCGCAGGCATGCAGCCATAGGCTACTGCCGGGCAGCCAGCCCCAGCACATCACGACGCCGGGCCATGCGAGGGGGCGACCCGCTCCCGGGCGGCGGGCGACCGCAGACGTCCAGGGCCCGCCCTCCGTGACAACCCGACTCAGAGCGGTTTTCCACTCCGATGCGTCGACACCACGGCTCCTTGCGAGCCGCCACCCCATGGACCGTGCGGTCCGGGTGCTTCGGGATCGAGCGGCATCCGGTGTGGGTCCCCGCCGCCGGTCGCCCTTGCTCGGGGTCGCGACGGCTGAGTGGACCCGCTGGTCGTCGGTAGGAAGCCTCCGAGGGGAATGCACGGAGGGCGGGACCTCGACGTCTCGGTGCACTGCCCAGGCTAGGCACCCGGCAACGGCTCCGCAGCCGCAAGCGCGCCGGCAGGCTCGTCGTCAGCGCAGCCCGAGCCGCAGCGCGCCGGCAGGCTAGTCGTCGTCGAGCAGCCCGAGCCGCAGCGCGACGGCCACCGCGGCGGTGCGGTTGCGCGCACCGATGCGGTCGAAGACCTCCTGGCAGTGGGCCTTCACGGTGCGCTCGGTGACGCCGAGCCGCTTGGCGATCTCGGGGTTGGTGAGGCCGTCGCGCAGGTAGCGCAGCACCTCTTGCTGCCGGGGGGACAGCATCGGCTTGTCCTCCACCTCCGGCAGCTCCATCAGCACCGTGTCGTCGTCCCGGTTCATCTGCGACTCGCGGTCCTCGAAGCGCGCTTCGACCGTCCCGAAGCGCACGGTGTCGCCGTGCTTCAGCGCGTGGGCCCCCGACACCTGCGCGTCGTTCACGTACGTGCCGCCGGTGGAGCCGAGGTCTTCGACCCAGACCGCACCCGACTGCTTGCGGATGACCGCGTGCGCCCGACTGACGTGCGGGTCCGGCAGCTCGAGGTCGCTGTGCTCCCGCCGGCCGAGCACCATCTCCTCGGCGTCGACGACGAGCACGCGCCCCCGCAGGGGGCCCTCGCTGGTGACGACGAGCATCGGTAGCGGCGTCAGCCGCTTCGCAGGTCCTACCACGGTGACCTCCTCACCTGCCGTCGAGCTCGGACGACGGCGCTGCGCGTCGTGCCCGCAGCTCGTCGACCACCTTCGCGGGCGTCGTGCATGCCCCGATCTTGACCGCTTTTCGTGCACCGTGGAAATCGCTCGCACCGGTGACGAGCAGCCCTCGCGCCGCCGCCAGCGCCTGCCAGTGTTCCACGGCCTCCGGGGCGTGCATCGGATGCCGCGCCTCGACCGCTGCGAGCCCGGCGGCGGCGAGCTCGTCGAGCAGCGTGGCGGGCAGCCCCGCAGCGCCCGACAGCGCCGGGTGGGCGAGCACCGCGACGCCTCCCGCCTGACGCACGAGCGCAACCGCGGCGACGGGGTCGAGCGCGCGCTTCGGCTCCCAGGCAGGCCCGCCATCCCCGATGAGCTCGGCGAACGCGGCGTCGTGATCGCCCACCGCGCCGGCC
>SKPY01000441.1 GCA_007119305.1 Nitriliruptorales bacterium | reverse complement strand
GTCGGCGTCGCCGCGCTGGTGGCCACCCTGCTCCTGGCCGGCCAGGGGACCGGCCCAGCCGTCGCCCCGTACGCCGGCGCCGACGCGGCCGGCGCGCCCCCGCAGCAGTCGCTGCTGCTCGTGCAGGAGCGCGGTGGGGGCGGGTCCGCAGTCACGGCGACGCTGCTCGCTGCCTCCGCTGACGGCAGCGGCTTCGTGCTGTTCCTGCCGGTGGGCACGCTCGTGGACATCCCCGGCGTCGGCCTCGACCGGCTCGGCCTGGCCCTGCAGTACGGGGGCCCCGAGCTCGTGCAGTCGACGGTCGAGAACCTGCTCGGCGTGCGGGTGGACCATGTGGCCTCGGTCAGCGACGCGGGGCTGGCGGCCTGGCTCGACCGGGTGGGGAGCCTCGAGGTCGACGTGCCCGGTCGGCTCGTGCAGCGCCTGGATGACGGCACCGCGCAGGTGCGCTTCGAGCCGGGAGCGCAGCCCCTGGACGGGCAGCGGCTGGCCGAGCTGTGGGCCTTCCGCGAGCGGGGCGAGGAGGAGCTCGACGCCCTCCCCCGCCAGCAGCGTGTCCTCGACGCCCTGTTTGTGACCGCCGGGGCGTCCGAGGCGCGCGAGGCGCTGCTTGCCGGCGGTGCCCCGCAGCTGCAGACCGCAGCCGAGGAAGCATGGCTCGGGGAGCTGTTCGCCACGTTCGCGGCGGCACGCGACGAGGAGCGCCTGCGCTTCTCCGTCCTGCCGGTGGAGCCGTTCGGCGGGGACGGCCCCGCGGGCGGGGCGACGTACCGTCTGCGCGACGCTGAGACGCGCGAGCTGGTGGGGGCCCACCTGGCCGGTTCGATGCCGGTCGGTGGTGGCGCCGAGGCGGTCCGCGTCCAGGTCCTGAACGGCATCGGGGTGCCCGGGATCGGTCAGATGGTGGACCGCCGCCTCGACCGCGGAGCGTTCCGCATCGTGCTGTCGGACAACGCGCGCAGCTTCGACTTCGAGCGCACGCAGATCATCATCTACGACGAGGGGGAGCGCTCGCTCGAGGCTGCACGGCGGGTGCAGGAGCTGCTCGGCGTCGGTACGATCCAGGTGAGCCGGCAACCGCAGTCGGTGGTGGACCTGACGCTCGTGGTCGGCACGGACTTCCTCGCCGATGACCCGCCGTCCGGCGAGCCGCCGTCAGCGGAGGAGCAGGAGGCCTCCGACACCGGCGACGCATGAGCACACTGCGAGGAGCGAGCACCTGAGCACCGTCGACACGACCGAGTCCCGAGCACTCGCCCGCCGCGTGGCCGCCGCGGCCAGCGCCAAGAAGGCCGCTGACATCCTGATCCTCGACCTCGGCGAGCTGATCGGCATCACCGACTTCTTCGTCATCTGCTCGGCGAGGAACGAGCGCCAGCTACGCACGGTCGCCGAGGAGATCGCGTTCCGCGTCAAGGAGGATCACGGCCGCTCGCCCACCCGCCGTGAGGGCGCCCCCGAGACCGGCTGGATCATCCTGGACTACGGCATCGTCGTGGTGCACGCGTTCACCGAGGAGCAGCGTCGCTTCTACGACCTGGAGCGCCTGTGGGGCGATGCCCCCCGGCTTGAGGTCGCCGGGCTGGTGAGCTCCGCCGCGCAGGGTGATACGGGCCGCAGGACACCATGACCACACCGGCTCCGTGCCGCCTCGTCCTCGTGCGGCACGGAGAGTCCGAGTGGAACGCGAGCGGTCGGTGGCAGGGCCACGGGGGCAGCGGGCTGAGCGCCCGCGGACGCGAGGAGGCCGCGGCCACCGCGGAGCGCCTCGCGTCGGAGTTCGCCGACGCCGCCGTGCTCGTGCGCAGCGACCTCGAACGCGTCGCACAGACCGCCGCGCCGATCGCCGCCACGCTTGGGCTGCCCGCCGCCGTGGATCCGCGGCTGCGCGAGCTCGACTGCGGCGCGTGGACGGGCTTGACGCACGGGCAGATCGCCCGCAGCGACCCCGAGCGCTACGCCGCCTGGGCGCGCGGCGCTGACGTTGCGGCCGGCGGCGGAGAACGGGTCGCCGACCTGCAGGCGCGCGTGGTCGCAGCCCTGCACCAGCTGCTCGAGACGCAGGCTGGCACGACGGTGGTCGTGGTCACCCACGGCGGCCCGATCCGCGTCGGCGTCGCCGGGCTCCTGGGCCGGCAGATCGTGCACCTCGGAGCGGCCTGCGCGCCCGTCGGCAACTGCTCGCTCACCGTGCTCGCAGCAGACGGGCAGGTCCGCGTGGAGCGGTATGGTGACCGCTCGCACCTGAAGGACGACACGCCGCCGGCTGGACAGGGGCCGTTGTGAAGGTCTGCGTCGCCGACGACCATGCCCCGGTTCGCGCCGCCCTGCACCAGCTGCTCGTGATCGACCTCGATGTCGACGGCGTGGTGGAAGCGGCGTCAGGGGAGGAGGCGGTGCGGGCGGCCGAGGGGGAAGGTGTGGGCATCGTGCTCATGGACGTGCACATGCCCGGGGGCGGCGGGGTCGCGGCAACCCAGCAGATCCGCGAGCGCATGCCGCGGGTGCGCGTCGTCGCCCTGACCGTCGCCCGGGACGCCCACAGCGTGGCCGCCATGATCGCGGCAGGAGCCGACAGCTACCTGGTCAAGACCGCCCCGCCCGCCGAGCTGCGCGAGAGCCTGCGCGACATCCTGGACGGCCGCGTGGTGCTCGCCCCGGAGGTGCTGCCGCTGATCGTGGGGGAGCTCGCCCGGCGCCTGCGCGCCGAGCAGGAACGCGCCGACGCACTCGACGAGCTGGACCGCACGAAGCGGGAGTTCATCTCGCTGGTGTCCGATCAGCTGCGGAACCCGCTTACGGCGATCAGCGGGTACACGAAGACGCTGTGCAACGGCTGGGGACGCGTCGACGACGCGACGAAGCAGGAGTTCCTGGGGCGCATCGACGAGCAGGCTGGGCAGCTCGCGCGGCGGGTGGAGCAGATCTTGACCGTGACCCGGCTGGAGGCCGGTGAAGGCGCCGCCGGGATGCGGGTCCACCTCGACAGCATCGCGCGGGAGGCCCTGGCCCGCTACGGCGAGCGACTCGGCGACCGCGCGGTCGACACCCGGCTCGAGCCGGTCGGGGTCGTCGCCGACCGGCGCGGGCTCACCGAGGTGGCCGCCGCGCTCGTGGACAACGCCCTCGTGCACGGCGAGGGCGTGATCGCTGTGCGGGTCCGTGCGGATGACGAGCACGCGGTGCTCGAGGTCGAAGACGAGGGGCCGGGCATCGCACCGGACCTCCTTCCCATCCTGCTGTCGGCACCGTTCACCCCCGGGGACCTCTCCGACACCCGCTCGGATTCCGGCATGGGGCTGTCGCTCTACATCGCGCGGCGCGTGGTCGAGAACGCCGGCGGCCACCTGGAGCTCAGCTCTGCACCCGGTGGGGGCACACGCGCGCAGATCCGCCTGCCGCGGTCAAGCCTGGTTGGCCAGGCGCCCAACGGGGGAGCATGGGGGGACCAGCATGGAACCTGAACGGCGCCTGTACCGCAGCGAGTCCGACCGGTTCGTAGCCGGCGTGGCCGGCGGCCTGGGCGAGTTCCTCGGCATCGACCCCACGATCGTGCGGCTGCTGTTCGTCCTGCTCGCCTTCTTCGGGGGTAGCGGGATCATCGCCTACGTCGTCATGTGGCTCCTCGTGCCGACCGCGTCGCAGGTCAACGCCCCGCCACGCCAGATCCCGCGCCAAGCCGTCGAGGAGGCGCGCGAGGGAGCACAGCGGGGCGTCGCGGGCGCGAAGGCCGCCTACCAGCGCTGGCGTGGCGACGCCGGCGCCGAGCCCCCGGACGCGGGTCAGCCGCCGCCGGACGCGGGT
>SKPY01000180.1 GCA_007119305.1 Nitriliruptorales bacterium | reverse complement strand
GTACATGGCGCGGTGTTAGTCACGGTGTCAAGATAGGGGCATGGTCACGGCACCCGCCTCGGGCGCGCACGCCACCACCCGCGACGCGATACTCGACGCCGCGCTCGTCGTGCTCGAACGCGACGGGTTGCGCGCGTCGCGCATGGCGGACGTCGCCGCCGAAGCCGGCGTCAGCCGGCAGAGCGTGTACTACCACTTCCAGTCCCGCGAGGAGGTCCTGGCGGCGCTGATCGACCGCGGGCTGGCCGATTTCGCCAGGGCGGTGCGGGCCGGCGCGGCGGGGCAGCGGGTGGAGGGCTTCGTCGTCGCGGCCGTGGAGTTCTTCGCGGACAACCAGGTGCTGTGCCGGCTCCTCATCACCGAGATGTGGGGGCTGGCGGGAGACCCACACGCCCCCCGCCGCATCGTCGACCGCGCTGAAGAGGAGATCATCACCCCGGTGGCCCAGCGCATCGCCGAGGCGACGCGGGCCGGTGAGGTCGACTGCGCCGACCCGACCCTCGCGGCGCGGGCGCTCATGGGCCAGATCGCCGGGGTCGTCTTGGGCCTGGTCGTCCGGGAGGAGCGGCTGGACGCCGACCGCCTCGCACCGCAGCTGGTCGCCTACGCACGTGCGGTGCTCGGGGCAGGCCACGGGGGCGAGTAGTGAAATGGTTCGTCGAGCTGGCCAGCAGGCTGGTCGAGCGTTCGCCGCTGGTGGTGCTCCTCGTGCTCGCCGTGGTGACCGTCGCGCTCGGCAGCCTCGCAAGCCAGCAGCAGCTCGAGACCGACATCACCGAGTTCGCGCCCGAGGGTGAGCTCGCGGACCTCTTCGACCGGATCGAGGAGGAGTTCGGGGCCCGCGCGGGCCGGGTCCAGGTGATCGTGGATGCCGGACCGGGTGGCACGGTGCTCGAGCGGGACGGGCTCCTCGCCGCGGAGCGGGTGGCGGAGATCGCGGCGGAGGACGAGGAGGTCGCCGCTGCCCTGCGCGAGGCGGGTCCACTCGGCGGTGCGATCAGCTCGTTCGCGAGTCCGGTCTCCGGACAGCTCGAGGCGTTCGACACCGACATCGCCGCGGCCGGTGACGGGTTCCTCGACGCCGTCCTCGACGACGTCTTCTCCGGCGAGCGCGCCGCGCAGATCGAGGGACTGCTGTCGAACGACTTCGATGGGGAGCGCGCTCGTGGTGGTCTCGTCGTGGTCGCGCTCGACCCCGAGCTCAACCAGGCCGAGACCGACGCCGCGAGCCTTGCGCTCGCGGATGCCCTCGCGGCCGAGGACTTCGGCTTCCTCGACGTCGACACGTTCAGCTTCGCCATCCTCGCCGAGGACCTCGAGTCGGGGTTCGAGGAGGAGCTGCCGCTGCTTCTCGGCATCAGCTTCCTGCTGATCATCGCCATCCTCGGCGTGCTCTACCGCCGGGCCAGTGACGTCCTGCTGGCGGTGACCGGCCTCGTCGTGTCGATCGTGTGGATGACCGGCCTCTCGGTGCTGCTTGGGCCCGACTACCTCGGGATCACCGGCCCGTTCAACCAGATCGCGATCGCCGTGCCGGTCCTGCTCGTGGGCCTCGGGGTCGACTACAGCGTCCACCTGTCGGCGCGCTACCGGGAGGAGCGGGTCTCCGGGGGGCGGACGCCGCCAGACGCCGCGCGGGTCGCCGTCGCGACGGTCGGGGTGGCGCTGATGCTCGCGACGGTCACGACGGTGATCGGGTTCCTGTCGAACGCGATCAGCCCGCTGCCCCCGATCGCGGACTTCGGGTGGTTCGCCGCCGCCGGCATCCTGTCCTCGTTCGTGGTGCTCGGCGGTCTGGTCCCAGCGGCCCGCAACCTGCTCGACCGGCGCCGTCGGGCAGCGTCCGCGCCGCCGCCTGAGACGAGCGGCGGCCCGGTCGTCACCCGCCTGGCGGAGATCCCCGCCCGTGTGCCGGTGCTCGCCCTCGCCGCCGGCGTCGCCGCCGCGGTGGGCGGCGGGCTGCTCGCCACCAACCTCGACACGACGTTCAGCCAGGAGGAGTTCATCCCGGAGGACTCCGACGCCGGTCGCCTCCTCGATCAGCTCGACGACCTCTTCGGCGGGGACGTCAGCGAGCAGACGTTCGTGGTGCTCGACGGTGACGTCGAGTCGGTCGCCGCGCTCCAGGCTATGGACGACGCCGAGAAGACCCTCGCCGGCGTCGACGACGTGGTCACCGTGGACGACCGCGCCGAGGTCCGCTCGCCACCGCAGGTGATCCGCAGCCTGGACGAGACCGTCGACGCGCTGCGCCAGCAGCTCGCGGGCCAGTTCGCCCTGCTCGACGACCCGGACAGCGCCGCCGAGAACCTGCCGCTGCCGGAGCGGATCACCATCGACGACCTGCCGGCTGACGTGCGGGCGGAGCTGGAGAACGGCGGCGACCACAGCCTGGGGGAGGGCGAGGCGCTGCTGCCCACCGACGACCTCGACGCCCTCGAGGAGCGGCTCCCCGAGGGGGTGTCGGCATTCGAGGCGCTCCTGGCCGCCCTGCCCGACGCCGACCTCGTTGACATGTTCCGTGCCGCTTTGGCCGAGCAGCTCGAAGAGGAGGCTCCCGACGTCGCCCCCGAGGTGCTCGCGGACCTCGCCGCGCGGGAGCCCGACGAGCTGACCGCGGCGGTGATCCGCGCCTCCGGCTACCCGGTCGACGAGCTCCCGGGGGACACCCTCGAGCTGCTCGAGGCGGGCGACGAGCTGCGCGCGCTCGGGTGGACGGACGACGGCTTCGCCGCCGACGCGGACGTCGACGGCCTGCTCGAGGTGGTCGACGAGTACTCCGGCGACGAGCTCAGGGCGGTGCTCGGCGACGACACCGCACTGATGATCGTCTCGACGCGCGCGGGTGAGGAGCGGGCCCCGGAGCTCGCAGCCACCCTGCGGGAGCAGCTCTCCGGGGTCGAGGCCGCCGGCCTCCAGACGACCCTCGTGAGCGAGCAGCTGCTCATCGACGAGACGCTCACGAGCCTGGCCGACTCGCAGACGAACTCGATCGTCGTCAGCCTTGCCGCCGCGCTCGCCCTGCTCACCCTCTACTACGGTTTCACCGCCCGGCGGCCGGCGCTGGGCTTCATCACGATGATCCCGGCCCTGCTGTCGGTGCCGCTGATCCTCGGCAGCATGTGGCTCGCGGGGCTCTCGTTCAACGCGCTCACCGCCACGGTGGCCGCGATCGCCATCGGCATCGGCGTGCCCTACGGCATCCACCTGACCAACCGCTACCTCGAGCAACGCAACCACGGCGGCGACCCGGCCGACACGATCCGGGAGACGATCCGCCACACGGGTGCCGCGCTGTTCGGCTCGGCGGTGACGACGGCCTCGGGGTTCGGGGTGCTTGTCCTCAGCGGACTCCTCCCCATCCGGCAGTTCGGCGGGGTCACGTCGGTGACGATCCTCTACGCGCTCATCACCGCGCTCCTCGTGGAGTCCAGCGCGCTCGTGCTGTGGGACCGCCACCACCGGCGCCGCAGGGGCGAGCCCACCGGGGCGGCCACGGCGGCCAGGGTCGAGGCGAGCGTGCCCACCGACCACGAGCGGGTCCCCGCGTCGCTGCAGGCGGTGCTGCGCTCGCCGGTCCGTCGCGCGCACGGAGCGCAAGGGGCATGATCAGCGTGGCGGAGTCCCGGGAGTCCTGGTCGCTGCGGACGTCGGCCCGCCATGGCTCGCAGGCCGCGCGTCGGGGACAGGCGACCACCGTGCCGCCCACCCCCGCCCCCTGGGAGCGTCCGCTCGGGCAGCTCGCGGTCGTGGCGCTGCTGGCCGGCGCGTTCGGGGCCGGGCTGAGCGCCGCCGGGCTGGCTCCCGCCT
>SKPY01000511.1 GCA_007119305.1 Nitriliruptorales bacterium | reverse complement strand
TCGCCAACGACTCCTGCTACGAGGTCGACCCCGTCACCGCCGCCGACAACCGCTGGATGCACCGCCCGCACATGGACTGGGAGGCCGCGGCACGCCGGGCCGACCCCGCGACGCTCGAGGGACGGGTGTTCGCCGGGCTGCGGCGGCTGGCCTCGTTGCGTGCCACGCTGCCCCAGCTGCGCGCCGGAGGCCAGACCGTCCCCTGGAGCACCGACAACCCGGCGGTCTTCGCCTTCCTCCGCACCCACCCGCGCACTGGGCGCCTGCTCGGGCTGGTGAACTTCGCCGACACCGCCCAGTCGTGCGCTGCGGGCATCGTCGCCGCGGCCGGGCTGCATCCGGCACGCGACGCGCTCGCCCCCGACGACGCGCTCGTGCGGGATGGACGGATCCATCTTGCCCGCCTCGCCCTGCGCTGGCTCACCGCGGACCTGCTCGAGGACGACGACGATCGTTGACAAGTGGCCCCGCGCGGCCGACAGTGGAGGGTGGTCCAGCGGGATCAGCCGTGCGGTGGGTCGACGCAAGCGTGCTTGCCTCGCGCGGATGGGTACAGGAGGGAGAACACCGAGATGAGTGATCCGTCACAGCCCGGGCACGAGCCGCAGCAGCCTGAACAGCCCCCGCCCGGGCAGCCACAGGGCGGGCAGCCGCCCCCCAGTCAGCCGCAGGGCGCGCAGCCCGAGTCCGGGCAGCCTCAGCTGCAGCCTGCCTCGTCGTCCGAGGGGCTCGACCCCAAGGTGGGGGGGTTGCTGTCCTACCTGCTCTTCGGGTGGATCGGGGGGCTCATCATGTTCCTCACGCAGAAGCACCCTGAGGTCCGCTTCCACGCCGCGCAGTCGATCATCACCTTCGGCGGCCTGACGGTCATCAGCATCATCCTCGGCTGGCTCCCCGTGGTGGGCTGGTTCCTGAGCCCGCTGCTGGGTCTCCTGGGGCTGGTGCTGTGGATCGTGCTGTCCATCAAGGGCTACAACCTCGAGCACTTCAAGCTGCCGGTCATCGGCGACTACGCCGAGCAGATGGCCGCGAACTAGCAGCCTGGTTCAGCGTGGCGCGCGAGGCGGCTCGGGCCGCCCCGCGCGACTGTGGGCCGCGCTGTGCTGCGGTCGCCTGAGCCGGCGTCAGAAGTGGGCTGGACGGTCGCGGGCGTCCGCGAGCAGCTCGAGATAGCGCGCCCGCGGGATCGCGGTCGCCCCCAGCCGGCACAGGTGCTCGGTGGGCAGCTGGGCGTCGAGCAGCACGAACCGCCGTGCCCCCAGGTGCTCGGCGAGGGCCACGAGCGCGACCTTGCTCGCGTCGGCGACGCGGTGGAACATCGACTCACCCACGAACGCCGCGCCGACGGTCACGCCGTACAGGCCGCCGACGAGCTCGCCGGTGTCGTCCCACACCTCCACGCTGTGCACGAAGCCGAGGTGGTGCAGGGCGACATAGGCGTCCACCATCGCCGGCGTGATCCACGTGCCCTCCCCGGGCCGGAGCGCGCAGGCTGCCACCACGTCGGCGCACGCGCGGTCGACGCTGTGGGCGAAGCGTCCGGAGCGCAGGGTGCGGCGCAGGCTCCGGGTGATGCGCAGGCCGTCGAGCGGGATGACGGCCCGGGGGTCCGGTGACCACCAGAACAGCTCCGCTCCGCTCGGCCAGGGGAAGATCCCGTGCCGGTACGCGTCGAGCAGCGTCTCGGGCTCCAGGTCACCGCCCCATGCGAGCGGCGCGTCCGCTGGTGCGGTCGCCGGGTGGGGAAAGCGACTGCGATACCCGCTGGCTCGGCTCACCGGCGTAGCGTAGCCGGACCGCGCGCCGCCTCAAGAGTCCACGAGCGCGCGGATGGAAGCGATGTGCTCCCTGGCGCAGACGTAGCCGCACCGCACCATGTCCATGACCGCCGAGACGTCGAGGACGTTGACCCGCTCGCCGAAGTCGGGTCGCAGCACGAAGTCGGCGTGGCGCAGACGCTCCAAAGCGAACATCCGCTGGCCGATCTCCAGGCCGCGCAACAGGGCCAGCGCCCAGTTGTCCGCCTCGAGGGGCTGGTGGTGCTGACCGACGTGGATCGCCACCACGACCTCGGCGCCGAGCTGGCGGGCCACATCCACCGGCGCCGGGTCGGCGAAGCCGCCGTCGATGAGGGTCCGGCCGTCGCGCAGCACCGGCCGCGCCAGCCCGGGGATCGCGCCGCTCGCGAGCACGGCGTTCACGAGATCGCCCTTGTCGATGACCACCCGCTCCCCCGCCGCCACGTCGGTGGCGACGACCGCCACCGGCAGACGGGTGCTGTCGAACGTCGCGACGTCGCCGAGCAGCGACTCGAGGGTGGCACGACCGAACTCCTCGTAGCCCTGCCGCCCCCAGGTCCACACGGAAGGGGCGAGCTTGCGGGCGCTGCGCACGAGCGCGCGCATCCGCGCGAGCGCGAGACCCTCCTCCTCCGCTTCGGCCACGGTCGGCAGCCGGTCGCGGCTGACCGTGTCCAGCGCATCCAGCCAGTCCTCGCGGGCAGCGTAGGTCGCGCCGACGACCGCGCCCATCGACACCCCCACCACCACGTCAGGTGCGATGCCGTGGTGTGCGAGAGCATTCAGGATCCCGACATGCGCGACGCCGCGCACACCGCCGCCGCCGAGGACGAGCCCGAGGCGCGCGCTCACGGGTCCAGTGCCCGCACGAGGACCTGCGCGGTGTCCGGGCACACCCCCTGGAACTCCGCGGAGGCTCGCAGCTCCTCGGGCACCGTGGCACGCGTGGTCGGCTGGAACCCCTGGGCACCGAAGTACGCGGCGGCGTCGGTGGTGAGCAGGTAGAGGCTGCGCAGCCCCCGCTGCCGCGCCTCGCTCACCACACGCTCGACGAGCGCGCGCCCGATGCCAGCTCCCCTGTGCTCCTCACGCACGGCGAGCGACCGCAGCAGGCCGACGTCACCGTGAGTCTCCAGGCCGATCACGCCGACGGCCTCGGCGTCCTGCTCGACCCCAGCGACCCACAGCGCGGCCGTCCCGAGCCCCTGCAACGGCAGACCGGCGCCCTCGAGCAGGGCGACGATGTCCGGTAGGTCCGCGGTCCGCGCCGGGCGGGGGCCGCTGCGCACGCCTCGTAGCATCGTGCCACGCTACCCGCCTGCCGTGGCGGCCTCAGGCACGACCCGCGGCTCGTGCCTGCACGCGCCGCCAGCCCAGCAGGCCTAGCGCAGGTCTGCGCCCATGGCGTGCACGCCGCCGTCGGCGTGCACGATCTCTCCGGTCACCGCCGGCATCCAGTCCGACAGCAGCGCGCATACCGTCCGTGCGACGGGCTCGGAGTCGTTCACGTCCCATCCGAGCGGTGCCCGCCGAGCCCAGGCGGCGTCGAAGTCGGCGAAGCCGGGGATCGACTTGGCCGCCATGGTCTTGAGCGGCCCGGCGGCGACGAGGTTGACCCGCGTGCCCTGGGCGCCGAGGTCACGGGCGAGGTAGCGGCAGGTGGACTCGAGGCCGGCTTTGGCGACGCCCATCCAGTCGTACGCCGGCCAGGCGACGCTCGCGTCAAAGTCGAGCCCGACGACAGAGCCGCCGCCGGTCTTGGCCAGCAGGGGGGCGAACGCCCGCCCCATCGCGGCGAACGAGTAGGTGCTCACGTGCAGGGCGGTGGCGACGTCCTCCCAGGGGGCCTCAAGGAACCCGCCGCCGAGCGCCGACGGTGGAGCGAAGCCGATCGCGTGGACGAAGCCGTCGAGGCGACCCCAGCGCTGCGCGAGTTCGTCCGCCACCCCGTCGAGGTGCTCGGGCACCGTCACGTCCAGCTCGAGCACGTCGGGCGGGTTGGGCAACCGCCCGGCGATGCGCTCGGTGATCGCCTTGGCGCGCCCGAAGCCGGTCAGCACGATGTCTGCGCCCTCCTCCTGCGCCGTGCGGGCCACGGCGTGGGCGATGGAGGCCCCCGTGAGCACGCCGGTGATGAGCAGGCGCTTGCCGTCGAGCAGCATCGCTCCTCCTTCGCGGCTACTGGGGCAGGTTGTCGTGGCGGAAGCCTGGCTGCCACACGCCGGCCAGGGACCGCAGCGTCGCGGCGACCACGGCGCGCGTCTGCGCCGGGGCGATGACCTCGTCGATCGACAGCCGCTCAGCCGGGATGTGCGGCGCCATCGCCTCGTCACGGTAGCGCGCGATCAGCGCGTCACGCCGGGAGGGGTCGGCCTCGAGCTCGCGCCGGTAGATGACGTCGACCGCGCCTTCGGCCCCCATGACCGCGATCTCCGCCCCCGGCCACGAGAACACCGCGTCCGCCCCGAGCGACTTGGAGTTCATGACGATGTAGGCGCCTCCGAACGCCTTCCGCAGGATGACCGTGACCCGCGGCACGGTCGCCTCGGCGTAGGCGTACAGCAGCTTCGCGCCCTTGCGGATGATGCCGCGTGCCTCCTGGCCGGTGCCGGGCAGGAACCCCGGCACGTCGACGAGGGTGACGAGCGGCACCCCGAACGCGTCGCACATCCGCACGAACCGGGCGGCCTTCTCGCTGGCGTCGATGTCGAGGCACCCGGCGAGCACGCGCGGCTGGTTGGCGACCACGCCGACCGCCTGCCCGTCGATGCGCGCGAAGCCGACGACCACGTTGGCCGCGAAGCCTGCGGCCAGCTCGAGGAAGCTGCCGCCGTCCACGATGCCGGCGATGACGTCGCGCACGTCGTAGGGCAGGCGATGGTCCTCGGGCACGGCCGGCATCGGCCCCGGATCGCCCGGCGCGTACGTGGGCGGGGCCTCCCAGCACGAGCCGGGCAGGTAGCCCAGCACGCGCCGGGCCAGCTCGAGCGCCTGCTCGGCGTCCTCGGCCACGAGGCTGGCCACGCCGCTCGTGCGTCCGTGCACGTCCGCGCCGCCGAGGTCGCCGAGGCTCACGTCCTCGAACGTCACCGCCTTCACGACGCGCGGCCCGGTCACGAACATGTGCGCGCGGTCGCGCTGCAGGATCACGATGTCGGTCAACGCCGGCGAGTACACCGCACCGCCGGCGCAGGGCCCGAGCACCACGCTCACCTGCGGCACGCGGCCGGACAGGGCGACGTTGCGCCGGAAGATCTCGCCGTAGCCGTCGAGTGCCGCCACGCCTTCCTGGATGCGGGCGCCGCCGGAGTCGAGCAGGCCGACCACCGGGCAGCGGGCACGCCCGGCATGGTCGAGGATGCGGGCGATCTTGCCTGCATGCACGGCACCGAGCGAGCCCCCGAGCGCGGTCGGGTCCTGGGCGAACAGGCCCACGGGGCGGCCGTGGACCCGACCGACGCCGGTGACCACCCCGTCGCCGGCCGGCCGCTTGCGCTGCATGTCGAACGCGTGCACCTGATGGCGCGCCTCGCTGCCGAACTCGGTGAACGACCCGGCGTCGACGAGCGCCTTGGCCCGCGCCAGGCGGTCGTCGCGGACGTCGACCAGTGGCGGTTCCACCTCGGTCACGCGCGTACCACCGCCAGGACGGCGTTCTGACCACCGAAGCCGAAGGCGTTGCTGAGCGCCACCTCGACCGCGGCCTCGCGCGGCGCCTTGGCGACCACGTCCACCTCCACCGCCGGGTCCTGGCTGTCGAGGTTGGCCGTGGGCGGGATGACCCCGTGTTCGAGCGCGAGCACGGTGAACGCCGCCTCGATCGCGCCGGCCGCACCCAGGGTATGGCCGGTCACGCCTTTCGTGGACGTGACCACCGGGCCGTCGCCGAGGACGCGTCGGACCGTCCGGGCCTCCGAGACGTCGTTCAGGGGCGTGGACGTCCCGTGGGCGTTCACGTGGCCCACGTCGGCCGGCGCGATCCCGGCATCGGCGAGGGCCGCGCGCATGGCCTGCTCCGCGCCCCGCCCGTCCGGGTCGGGCGCGGTGACGTGGTGCGCGTCCGCGCTCGCGCCGTAGCCGGCGATCCGTGCGTGCACGTGGGCGCCGCGGGCGGCGGCGTCGGCGCTCCGTTCGAGCACGAGCAGGCCGGCGGCCTCCGCGGCGACGAAGCCATCCCGTTCGACGTCGAACGGCCGCGACGCGGCGGCGGGATCGTCGTTGCGGGCCGACAGGGCGCCCATCTGCGCGAAGCCTGCGACCGACAGGGGCGTCACGCCGGACTCGGTGCCGCCGGTCAGCACGACGTCGCATGCATCCGAGCGCAGCAGGTCCATGGCGGTGCCGACCGCAGTGGCCCCTGACGCGCACGCCGTGGCGGTCACGAGGTTCGGCCCCCGGGCGTCGAACTCCATGGCGACGTGGCCGGCGACCATGTTCGGTACGAGCATCGGGATGAGCATCGGGCTGACCCTGCCGGGTCCCTGCTCGAGGAGGCGCCGGTGCTGCTCCTCCCAGGTCCACGCCCCGCCCATGCCGCAGCCGAGGACGACCCCGACGCGGGCTCCGTCCCATGTGGCCGGGTCGAGACCGGCGTCCGCGACGGCCTCACGGGCAGCCACGATGGCGAGCTGGACGAAGCGGTCGAGCCGGCGCGCGGCCTTGCGCCCGAGCAGCGCGAACGCGTCGAACTCCGGCACCCGGCACGAGAACGTGACGGGCAGGTCCGCGAGGTTCGGGTCGGTGGTTGCAGCGGACTCGCCGGCGAGCACCTGTTCCCAGCTCGGTGCGGTGCCCAGCCCGGCCGGGGTCACCAGCCCGAGCCCGGTGACAGCGACGGGCTCACGCACTGACCTTGGCCCCCTTGGCCTCCAGCAGGCTCACCGCATCGCCGAGGGTCTCGAGCTCCTCGGCCTCCTCGTCGCTGATGCGCACGCCCAGATCCTCTTCAGCCGCCAGGGCGAACTCCACGAGGTCGAGCGAATCGAGGTCGAGGTCGTCGAACGTCGCCTCCGGACTGATCTCGTCGGCCGGCACGCCGAACTTGTCGACGAGCAGCTCCTTCACACGGTCGTACACGGGTCCCATGGCAGATGCTCCTTTGCGGTTGCGTGGCAGGTGGTACGGACAGCGTGGCGGCGGCCTCAGATCACGTCGATGTGGGGCCACACGAGGGCGGTTGAGCCCCAGGTGAACCCGGCCCCGAACGCGGTGAGCAGCACGCGCTGCCCGGCCGCGAGCTCCGCGTCGCCCAGCGCGAGCGGGATGGATGCCGCTGAGGTGTTGCCGTAGCGGCCGACGTTGATGTGGCAGCGCTCGGCGGGCACGCCCAGACGCTGCCCGACCGCTTCGAGGATGCGGGCGTTCGCCTGGTGTCCGACGAGGCGGTCCACGTCCTCGATGCCCCAGCCCAGCCGGTCGAGGACCTGCTGCGACGACGCGACCATGCGCTGCACCGCGTGGCGGTAGACCTCGCGACCGTCCATGCGCAGGAAGTGCGCCTCGCGCGGGATGTCGGGCCCCCACAGGCGCGACCCCCCGGCGTCGACCGCGAGCATGTCGGCGAGGCTGCCGTCGCTGCCGAGGTCGAAGGGGCCGAGCGCACCGGGCTCGTCCGGCCGGCCTGCTCGGAGCACGGCCGCACCCGCCCCGTCGCCGAACAGGACGCTCGTGGTGCGATCCTGCGGATCCATGAAGCGGAAGATGGTCTCCGCGCCGATCACGAGGACGCGCTCGGCGATGCCCGCCGCGATGAGGCCCGTCCCGTTGGCGAGGCCGTAGACGAAGCTCGTGCACGCCGCGGACACGTCGCAGGCGGCGGCGTGCGTCAACCCGAGCCGTGTGGCGACCTCCGGTGCGCTTGCGGGACAGATGCGATCGGGGGTCGTCGTCCCGAGCAGCACCGCGTCGACCTGGTCCACGCCGGCGGACTTCAACGCCCGCGCGCCGGCTTCCGTCGCGAGGTCGGTGGTGGCCAGGTCGGCGTCCGCCACGCGGCGCTCACGGATCCCCGTGCGGGTGGTGATCCACTCGTCGCTGGTGTCGAGGTCGGCGGCGAGGTCGTCGTTGGTGACGACCTTCGGGGGGGCGTAGACCCCCAGCCCGGCGAGCACGGCGGCGCGACCGGTCATGCGACACCCCCCTCGAGGCGGCGCAGCCACGCCAGACCCTCGCCGCGGCGGACGAGCTGGCCGGGCCGGACCAGGAGGTCCTCGATCGCTGCGCTCGTGGGGGCAGCGACCGCGTCGGCGCGCCCCCCTCCCCCGGTGATGTGCCCGAGCGTCGCGCCGGCGCGAACCTGGGTGCCGGGCGCCACCGCGGGCCGGTAGCGTCCGGTGCTGGGCGCGACGGCCAGGGCGAGGTCGTGCGCCACGCTGGTGCTCAGCGCGCTCGCTGGCGCGTCGCCGTCCGCAGCGCCCAGCGCGGGTGCGCGCGTCGGCGCATGCGCAACGGCGCGGGTGAGCAGGTCGGTCATTGCGGCGGCCCCTGGATCCAGTCGGGTTGCTGGCGGCGGTCGGGTGTGCTCACCTACCTTATTGACATTGACGTCGATGTCAACGTTCCCGAACGGCCAGGGGCGGCACTGGAGCGTGCGCGTGCCGGCGGTGCCGCTACCATGCCGGTGCGCCGACGCGGAGGGTTCCCCATGTCCGAGCCAAGCACGCCCCTGGACCGAGATGGCGGGGACCCTGTTCTCGGCGCCGTGCGCCAAGCGCTCGACGCAGGGCTGGCCGGGCACCGCGCCAGCCTGGAGCGCCTGGTGCGGATCCCGAGCGTGTCGGCCCCGGGGTTCGACGCCGCGGAGGTGCGCCGCAGCGCCGAGGCGGTCCGGGATCTGCTCGCCGCCAGCGGTCTCGAGCACGCCCGCCTGCTCGAGACCGACGGTGCGCATCCGGCCGTGTACGCGGACTGGCTGCACGCCCAGGACGCCCCGACCGTGCTGCTGTACGCCCATCATGACGTGCAGCCGCCCGGGGACCCCTCCGCCTGGTCCTCGCCGCCGTTCGAGCCGGTGGAGCGCAACGGGCGCCTGTACGGCCGCGGCAGCGCCGACGACAAGGCGGGCGTGTGCGTGCACGTGGCGGCGGTCGCCGCGTGGCTGGCCGCGCGCGGAGCGCTGCCGGTCAACGTGAAGGTGTTCGTGGAGGGCGAGGAGGAGACGGGCAGCGCCAACCTGCCCGCGTTCGTCGCCGCCTACGCGGACGACCTGCGGGCGGACCTCATGGTGATCACCGACTCGGCCAACTGGAAGGTCGGGGTGCCTGCGATCACCTACCTCCTGCGTGGGCTCGTGGACGCCGAGGTCAGCGTCCGGGGCCTTGACCACGCCCTGCACTCCGGTCTGTTCGGCGGCCCGGTGCCCGATCCGCTGGCCGGTTTGACCAAGCTCCTCGCCGCCCTCACCGATGAGCACGGCAGGATCGCGGTGCCCGGCTTCGCCGACGACGTGCGCGAGCCGACGCCCGCCGAGCGCGCGCGGCTCGACGCGCTGAGCTTCGACGAGGCGACGTTCCGCGCGGAGGCGGGGCTGCTCGACGGCGTCGAGCTCGTCGGCGACCCCGCAGCCCACCCGCTCGAGCGCCTCTGGATGCGCCCGACGGCCACCATCATCGGCATCGACGCCCCAGGCGTGGAGGAGTCATCGAACACGCTGGTGCCGGCGGCCCGCGCGCGCATCAGCGTGCGCCTCGCGCCGGGCCAGGACCCGCTCAGGGCCCGCGCTGCCCTCTGCGACTGGCTGCAGGGGCATGCGCCCTGGGGGCTCCACGTCGAGGTCACCCCCGGCGCCGCCGCGCACGCGTTCGTCGCCGACCTCGACCACCCCGTGTTCGCAGCAGCAGAGCGCGCCCTCGCCGCCGCCTACGGCCACCCGGTCGTCTACACCGGGGTGGGGGGCACCATCCCGATGATCGAGCCGCTGTCACAGGCGTTCGGCGACGCGCCGGCGCTGCTCACCGGGGTGGAGGATCCCGACACGCGGGCGCACGGCATCGACGAGTCGCTGCACCTCGGGGACTGGCGCAACGCGTGCCTCGCCGAGGCCTACCTGTTCAGCGAGCTAGCCGAGCTCGAGCGATGAGCCGCAGCTCGGAGTACGACGCCGCGTACTTCACGCTGCTGCGGGCGCTCGAAGAGCGGGATGACCTGCTGCGCTACCGCGAGCTGCTGCAGGCCGAGCTCGCTCGCCTCGACGCGTTCACGGAGGCCACCCAGGAGGCCGACGGCGCGCTGCCGCGCAAGCTGCGCCGCCCGGTCGCGGGCACGCAGAAGCACCTGCTGGAGGCCGTCGGACGGCGGCGCACCGTGGTCCTCGACGAGCAACGCCGCCTCGAGGAGCGCATCGCCGCCGCCGAGGGCTTCGTGCGCGAGTGCGAGGAGGAGGTCGCTTCGCTGCGCGGCTGAGCCCGCGCGGCGGGCCTGCTCCGTCCACGCTGCGCACGCGCCGCGCCGCTCAGGCCAGCCCGGGGGCCAGACGGGCGAGGAGCGCGTCGTGGAGCGCGCCGTTGCTCGTGACGACGAGGTTCGGCCGCGCGGCGTGGTCGGGGGCGAGCACCGACGCGCCGTGTGCGTCGGTGATGCGCCCGCCGGCTTCGCTGACGATCGCCACCAGCGCGGCGACATCCCATGCCGGCAGCTCCCGCTCGAAGGCCGCCTCGGCCGCACCCGCGGCGACCAGCAGGTGGTTCCAGTAGTCGCCGAAGCCCCGCATGCGCCACGCCTCGTCGTGCAGGTCCCCGAACGCCGCCCACAGGCCGGGCGCGTCCCGGAAGCGGTCGGCGTCGCCGTGCAGGATGTGCGCATGCTCGACCGCAGCGATCGCAGACACCCCGATGGCGGCGCCGTTGCGCCGGGCGCCGAGGCCCTCTGCGGCGTCCCAGCGCTCCCCCAGCGCCGGCGCGCTGGCCACCCCGAGCAGCGCACGGCCGTCCACCACCAGGGCGATGAGGGTGGCGAACACCGGCACGCCGCGCATGTAGTTCTTCGTCCCGTCGATGGGGTCGAGCACCCAGGTGGGCGCCGCGGCGTGCAGCGCACCGCCCTGCTCCTCGCCGAAGACCGCGTGCTCGGGCCAGGCCTGCGCGATGCGGCTGCGCAGCTCCGCCTCGATCGCCCGGTCTGCCTCGGTCACCGGCGTCCCGTCCGGTTTCGTCACCGCGGGAACCGGGCCACCGAAGTGGCGCATGCTGAGCGCGTCGGCGCGCTCGGCGAGCTCGAGCGCGAAGGCGTGCAGCCGCGCGACGTCGAGGTCCACCGCGCTACACGGAGGAGTCGTCGACGAGGCCGTCGAAGCGCAGCACGAGGTCGTTGGGCTGGACGGTCAGGCTCACCTCGTCGCGCTTGGCCCACAGCGGGATGCACGGCCCCTGACCGGCATGCCCGCACAGGCAGACGACGAGATCGCCCTTCGGGGTCATGCCGATGAGCTGACGGGCGTAGCTCAGCAGCTCGGTCATCGCGGCATCACCGCCGGAGCGCCGCCAGTACGCCATCGCCCAGCGTGACTCGGGCCTGCCGAACACCGCCAGGGCCGAGCCCGGCTGGAGCTTGGCCACCGCCACCATGGACCTGCCGCCCTTCAGCACCTTGTCCTGCTTCGGCTGCTTGCCGACGCGTGCCGCCGCCTGGGGCTCCGCGAGGTCACCGGGCAGATCCTCCAGGTCGTAGTTGCCCGCCGCCTGCGCGGCCTTCTGCCGCTCGACGTTCACCTGGTAGGTCTGCTGCTCCTTGGTCGCCACGATGCTCCCCGATGCTGCCCGACTGCCGGCCTCGGCAAGTGTAGCCACCCGGTCCGGCCCTGCGGGGGCGGCGACGCCCGCTGAGACTCGGCGTGTAGGGTCCGGGCCCATGACCTACTCGATCATCGCGCGGGACGCCGAGAGCGGAGAGATGGGCGTCGCCTGCCAGTCGCAGGCGTTCGCGGTCGGCAGCAGCGTGCCCTGGGCCCTGCCGGGGCACGGCGCGATCGCCACCCAGTCCATGGGCGAGCCGATGTACGGCGAGCTCGGCCTCGACGCGCTGCGCGCGGGGCTCACCGCCTCCGAGGCGCTGACCGCGCTGCGCAGCGTGGACCCGCACCCGGAGCGCCGCCAGGTGGCCATGGTCGACAGCTACGGCAACTTCGACGTGTACACCGGCGCCGCCTGCGTGGCCGAGGCGGGCCACCACCACGGCGCGGGCTGCGTGGCGTTGGCGAACATGGTGGCGAGCGCCGACGTCTGGGTGGACATGGTGGCCGCGTTCCAACGCAGCGCCGGGACGCTCGCCGGCCGGCTCGTGGCCGCGCTCCACGCCGCCGAGGCCGCCGGCGGGGACTTCCGCGGACAGCGCTCGGCGTCGCTCCTGGTCGTGCGCGCCGTGCGGACCGGGCGGCCATGGCGCGACCAGATCGTCGACCTGCGCGTCGACGACCACCCGGCGCCGGTCGCGGAGCTCGACCGCCTCGTCGCGCACAGCGACGGCTACCACCGCATGGTCCAGGCGTTCGAGCGCGCGCTGGACGGCGCAGCGCAGGAGGCTCGGGCGCTGATCGCCGCCCTGGACCGCCCCGACCCAGCCCGGGACGGGGACCTGTGCATGTGGCGGGCGCTCATCCTCGCTCTGGCCGGTGACGAAGATCGTGCGCGGCGCGAGCTCCGCGAGCTCGCGCAGGCCTCCCCCCGCTTCGTCGAGGTGGTCGCGGCCTTCAAGGCTGCGGGCCTCGTCGACGACCCCGCGCTGCTCGACCGCATCCTGCCCTGAAGCGCCTGTCCCCGCGGCTACGACGCGCGGGCTACTGCCCCCGGGGCCAGCGGAAGTAGACGAACACGTGCCCGGAGTTGTCCGGGTCCTTGTTGATCCGGTGGTAGCGGGCGCGGACTTCCTTGCGGTCCAGGAAGCGCAGAACCCGCTTCTTCAACGCACCGCTGCCCTTGCCACAGATGATCTCGAGCTCCTTCGCCTTGCGCTGCTCGGCGTCGTCCATGGCATCCTCGAGGGCGGCGTCGATCAGCGTGCCCTGGTTGTAGATGGGATGCAGGTCGAGCGTGAGCTTCCGGGTCGACATGGCGGCTCCGCTGCGCGTGGGCTGCAACCAGTCTCGCCCCGATGGTAGGGCCGCCGTCGGCGCCCGCACGGGCGGGTGGCGAGCCTGCAGCGCCCGCAGGTGACCGCGCAGCTCGGTGCCGCGCGCTGCGGCGGCTGCGACGAGGTCGTGGGTGTCGACGTAGTCCCACACCGCTGCTGCCGTGGCGGCTGACAGCGGGTTGGCGCTCATCGTGTGCCCGGCCATGACCTCGTTGCTGCCCGCCCGGATCGGCTCGAGGACGCGGTCGGCGGTGACGACCGCGGCGATGGGTGTGTAGCCGCCGGTGGCGGGCACAGCGCTCCCGCCGCCGCGCCGCTGACCGGTTCGGCGACGAAGGCGGCTACGTGCTCGGGGCCGTGGCGCGCCAGGACCCGCTCGAAGTCGTCGGCGAGACGCTGCCCGCACCCCTCGTCGTGCTCCCGGTCCGGCTGGTGGGTCGCGCACCTGGGCAGGGCGACGTCGGGCCAGCCCCGGAGCAGGGGTTCGAAGTGGGCCCTGCGGCCTGAGCGCGCATCGTCTCGACAATCTCGGGCACGCTGTGCCCGACGTTGGCGACCACGGCGCCCGAGGAGCCGTCGAGGTAGCGCCGACCGGCCTCGTCCCACAGATACACCCCCTCCGCGCGGGC
>SKPY01000294.1 GCA_007119305.1 Nitriliruptorales bacterium | reverse complement strand
TCGCGTCGCTCACTTCGAGGCCTCTCGGATGCGCACGTGGCGGCCGTCCACCACCAGCCGGCCCTGACTCAACAGCTTCACGCAGGTCGGGAGCAACTCGTGCTCCACCTCCTTGATGCGCGCGTGCAGCCGCTCCTCGGTGTCGTCGTCGCGGATCTCCACCGCCCGCTGGGCGATCACCGGGCCGTGATCGACCTCCTCGTCGACGAGGTGCACCGTGGAGCCGGTGAGCTTCACGCCGTACTCCAGCGCCTCACGGACGGCGTGGGCGCCCCGGAACGCCGGCAGCAGGGACGGATGCGTGTTGATCACCCGGTCGGGCCAGTGGCCGAGGAAGGCGCCCGACAGCAACCGCATGAAGCCCGCGAGCACCACCGCGTCGGGCCGGTGCTCCGCGAGCCGGCGGGTCAACTCGGCCTCCCACGTCACCCGGTCCGGGTGGTCCGCCAGTGCGGTGACCACCGTGGAGATGCCCGCCTCCTCGGCGCGGGCCAGGCCCCCCGCCTCGGGTCGGTCGCTGCCGACGACCACGACTTCGGCCCCGAAGTCGGGGTCGGACCCGATGGCCGACAGCAGCGCTGTGAGGTTGGTCCCGGTCCCCGACACCAGGACGGCCAGCCGCGTCGAGCGGCCCGCGAGGTCGGACACGGAGGCTCCTGTTGCGGAACGTATGAGCGGCGCCGGCACGGCAGCGTCCGCGGCCGTGGCGAGCCTAGCGCGCGTGTGCGGCCACGCGGGTGGGGCTCGATCCTCCACTAGGCTTTCGCCGTCGACCGTGCGCTCGGTCGACGGCGCTCACGGAGGCGACGGGTGCGGGGCGACGCGACGCTGCAGGCACGGCTGCTGCTGCGTGGGACCGGAGTGGCGGGGGCCGCGGTTGCCGCGGGCGGGGTGCTGGCGCTGGTGGGCGCCTACCGCCCCTGGTACGCCGTCACCGCCCGGCTGACCATGCTCGAGGAGGACCAGTCCAGCGCCGTCGCCGAGCTCGCGGGCTGGCAGGCCCACCCGTGGGGCTGGCTCGTCCCCGCCCTCGGTGTCGTCGCGGTGGCGCTGGGCGTGGCGATGGCCCTCGACCGCCCTCCGGCGCGCACGCGACCGCTGCTGCTGGCCACGGCCGGGCTGCTGGGGACCGCGAGCGCCCTCGGCGCGCTGCTGCGTCCCGACGTCGGCCGGTTCGACATCGCCGGCAGCCGCCTGCGGGAGCTGCTGGACCTCGCCGAGCGACTCCCCGAGGGCCTGGAGCTCAGCTTCAGCGTCGCGGTGGCCGATGGGGTCTGGGTCACGGCCGCAGCCGCGCTGCTGGCCCTCGTCGGCGCGCTGGCGGCTCGCGAGCTGACCTGAGCGGCGCTGGTGGCGCGAGCGTGAAGCGCGCCACCAGCGGTCTCGGAAACACCTGGAGTTTCCCGACGACCCCGTCCGAACGGCCATGGCCGGAGGGCGGATGGTGGTTCGTTGACCTGGCGAACGGCGCTAGCCTTCGCGCAGGGTCGGCGCCCTGCGGTGCCGACCCTGCGCGAGACCGCGTGCGACTCCCTGCATCAACCGTTGCGATCCGTGAGGCGTGCTGTGCGACGTTTGCGAGCCTTGATCCTGGTCACCCTGGTCGGCCTGGTGAGCACCCTGCTCGTCGTCCCGGTGGGCGCCGAACCGAGCAGCGACGAGATCGAGCAGCGTCTGCAGTCCGAGGAGGAGCGCCTCCAGGAGCTGCAGATGGAGGCCGCCGCGGTGGTCGAGGACTACAACGAGGCCGTCGTCGCCTACGAGGAGATCTCCGAAGAGCGGGCCGAGACCGAGGCCGAGCTCGAGCAGCTCGCCGCCGAGGTGGAGGCGCTGGTGGAGGCCGCCGGCGACCACGCCCGCCGGCTGCACAAGCTCGGCCCCACCATCGAGCTGTCCTCGGTGTTCATCGCCGGTGACAGCACCGAGATCGGGGCCCGCACGGCCGCGCTGGGCCGCATCCTGGACGGCCAGCGAGCCGACCTCGAGGGTCTCGAGGCAGCCCGCGCCTCCATGGAGGCCGCCGAGGAGCGCCTGGCCGAGCAGTACGCCGAGGCCAGCGCCCGCGAGGAGGAGGTCACCGCCGCACGGGAGCAGGTCGAGGCGACCCTCAGCACCCAGCAGGCCGACATCTCCGAGCTCCAGACGGAACTCAACGCCGCACAGCAGCGCGAGGCCGAGGAGGAGCGCCGCCGCCAGCAGGAGGCCGAGGAGCGCCGTCGCCAGCAGGAAGCCGAGGAGCAGGCTGCCCGACAGGCCGAGCAGGAGGCCGCTGGGCAGCGGAACCAGCCCACCTCGAACGAGTCGAACACCTCGAGCACCTCCGGCGGTGGCTCGGACTCCTCGTCGCAGGAGCCCGCACCCTCCACCCGCCAGTCGGCGCAGGTGGCCGTCGACACCGCCCTCGACCAGGTGGGCAAGCCCTACCGCTACGGCGCCAACGGCCCCGACGCCTATGACTGCTCGGGGCTGACCTCCTACGCCTGGCGGGCGGCCGGCGTCGACATCACCCGCACCTCGCGCTCGCAGTGGCACGCCACCACCCGGATCAGCCGCAGCGAGATCCAGCCCGGCGACCTGGTGTTCTTCAGTCGGGACGGCACCCCCAGCGGCATCGGCCACGTCGCCATGTACATCGGCGGCGGGGACGTCGTGGAGGCCTCCCGCTCCGGCGTGCCGGTCCGGACCTCCAGCCAGGCCATGTCCCGCAGCGACATCATCGGCTACGGCCGGCCCTGACGTCGCGCCGCCCTCGGCGCGCAGGAGGACCGGCGCCGCCCTCGGCGCGCAGGAGGACCGGCGCCGCCCTCGACGCGCAGGAGGACCGGCGGCGCCCTCGACGCGCAGGAGGACCGGCGGCGCGCCCGGCGCCCAGTAGGGTCGCCACGTCCTCGAGCCCGGGAGGTCGCGTGGAGCCGGTACGCCTCGGCGTCGACGTGGGCGGGACGTTCACCGACCTGGTCCTGGCCCGCGGCGACGGGCTGGCCGTGGCCAAGGTGCCCTCCACCCCGGCCGACCAGGCGACCGGCATCCTCGACGGCGTGGCGCGCCTTGACCTCGACGTCGCCACCGTCACCCGCTTCGTCCACGGCACCACCGTGGCCACCAACACGGTTCTGGAGCGCGACGGGGCACGCACCGTGCTGGTCACCACCCACGGGTTCGCGGACCTGCTGGCCATCGCCCGGCAGGACCGCCCGCGCCTCTACGACCTCGGCGCCGAGCGCTCCGAGCCCGTGGTCGCCCGCGGCAGCACGGTGGAGGCCCACGAGCGGCTCGACGCCGACGGCACGGTGCGGGTGGCGCTGACCGAGGAGGAAGTGGACCGGGTCGTGGCCGCGGTCGGCGAGCTCGAGCCCGAGGCGGTGGTGGTCTCGCTGCTGTTCTCCTTCGTCGATCCCGGCCACGAGCGGCGCCTGGCGACGGCGCTGCGCGAGGCGGGCCACGAGGCGGTCACCGCCGCCTGCGAGCTGCTGCCGGTGTTCCGCGAGGTGGAGCGCACCTCCACGGCGGCGCTCAACGCCTACGTGGCACCGAGGATGCGCCGCTACCTCGCCTCGCTGCAGACCCGGCTCGAGGAGGTGGGGCTCACCTGCCCGGTGGAGGTCATGCGTTCGGGTGGCGGCACGTTCACCGCCACGGTGGCCACCCGCGAGCCGGTGCACACGCTGCTGTCGGGACCCGCCGCCGGCGCGTGGGGCGCGGCCGCGCTGGGCCGGGCCGCCGGCATCGAGGACCTCATCGGCTGCGACATGGGCGGGACGTCCACCGACGTCGCGCTGATCGAGCGTGGCCGCCCGGCCACGACCGCCGAGGG
>SKPY01000118.1 GCA_007119305.1 Nitriliruptorales bacterium | reverse complement strand
TGGACGACGACGGTGCCCTCAGCCTGGTGCTGGCCCAAGGTGATCCGCAGCCCGACGTGCTCCGTGACCGCGTCAACCGCCTGCTGGGCTCGACCCTGCAGACCTACGTCTCCAGCACGCTGCCCTTCGACAGCCAGGTGGAGGAGGCGGTCCTTGAGCCCATCCCCGAGGCGTACACGTTCGCCCGCTTCGTCGACGAGCTCGACGCGCGGTTCAATCGTCCACCGCTGCAGCCGCGCCACGTAGCCGGACGGCTGCACAACTTCTGGCACGCGCTCGGTGGCGGCTGAGGCGGGCGCGCCGTCTACCAGCCTGGCGCCCCCGACCACCGACCCAGGCCACGGCCCGGGGTACTCGCCGCCTCGCGTGTGGGTGGTGCGTGGCGTCGGCGCGCTCACGCTCGCGGCGCTGCTGGGTGCAGCCGTCCGGGCCCTGGTCACGGACTGGACGGCCGCCGGCGACGTGCGCGATTGGCTCGCAGCCATCGCGTTCACGGTGATCGGCGGGCGCATCGCCTATCGCCGCTCTGACAACCCGGTGGGCTGGCTGTTCCTTGCGGTCGGCGCGACCGCCGCAGCCGCCGCGCTCATGGGTGCCTACAGCGACCTCACCGTCGCGCTCGCATGGCTGTCGGCCTGGCTGTGGTGGCCTGCGTACGGGCTGCTCCCGCTCGCCTTGATGCTGTTCCCCGACGGGCGGCTGCCCGGCCGTCGCTGGCGCTGGTGCGCTCTCGTGGCCACGTTCGGGGTGGTCGCGCCGACGGTCGGCCTGGCCCTCGGCGCGCGCGCGACGTCCCCGGACTTCCTCTCGGGAGGAGCCGTCGATGCTTCGGCTCGACCGTTCCTCCTGTTCGCCGCCGCCGGGATGGTGGGCACGGCTGTGGCTGCAGCAGCGGGTGCCACCGCCCTGGCGCTGCGCTGGCGGCAGGCCGTCGACCGCGAACGACGCCAGCTTACGTGGCCGATGGCAGCCGCCTTCGCGGTGCTCGTCGGGTGGGTGCTCGAGTCCCTCGGCGTCCCCGGCGTGTGGATCCTCGGCGGCGCCGCGCTCCCCGTT
This sequence comes from Nitriliruptorales bacterium, assembly GCA_007119305.1. GTDB lineage: Bacteria > Actinomycetota > Nitriliruptoria > Euzebyales > Egibacteraceae > SKPY01. The sequence continues at coordinate 2,763 of SKPY01000118.1, read as the reverse complement.
GCCGCCGCGGTGGCCATCGTGCGGCACGGCCTGTACGACCTCGGCGCGCTCTTCAGCCGCACACTCAGCTACGCCATCCTGACCGCGCTGCTCGGCGGTCTCTACGTCCTGATCGTCGTGGCTGTTGCGCGCGTGGCTACTCCGGTCACGGGTGGGATCGTCCCTGAGGCGGTGGGCGCGCTCACGATCGCCGTGCTGTTCCAGCCCGCCCGCCGTCGGGTGCAACAGCATGTCGATCGCCGTTTCAACCGCGCCCGTTATGACGCGGCCCGAGCGGTCGAGCGGTTCGCTTCGCGCCTCCGCCAGCACGTCGAGCTGGAGGCGCTCACGACCGATCTCGTCGCCGTGCTCGATCAGACGCTGCAGCCGGCGTGCCGATCGATGTGGCTGCTGCCCACCCCTTCAGCCCGCACGCTCACACGACCCCAGACGGGGCGCCTCACCCGGACGGCACCCTCGTCCCAGTAGGCAGAGGCGCGCATCAGCGTGAAGCGCACGTGCACCCTCGCGCGGGTGCGTTCCGCGCGCCGCAGCCAGCTCGACATACGGCCGTGGAGCCCGCGACAGGCGGCCGGCGAACCGCGCCGACGCGCGGCGGGCGGGCCGACCGGGTCGCGCGGGCCTGTTGCCCGGTCAGGCCCGCTCGACGCCGAGGTCGTCGAGCAGGGCACGGACGCGACCGGCGATGTCGTCGCGGATGCCGCGCACGACCTCGAGGGGCTGTCCGGCGGGGTCGGCGAGCGGCCAGTCCACGTAGCGCGTGCCGGGCACGTAGGGGCACTCGTCGCCGCAGCCCATCGTCACCACCACGTCGGCGGCCGCGAACGCCTCGTCGGTCCAGCGCCGGGGCTGCTGGTCGACGATGTCGATGCCGACCTCCCGCATGGCCTCGGCCGCGACAGGGTTGACCTCGTCCGCGGGCTGCGAGCCGCCCGAGGCGACCGTCACCCGGTCGCCGGCGAGGTGGCGCAGCCAGCCGGCGGCCATCTGCGAGCGCCCCGCGTTGTGCACGCACACGAACAGCACGGTCGGCGTGTCGGTCATCGGCTCCTCCCAGTCAGTGTGCGGCTCGACGCGGCTCGCGGCAGCCGAGCGCGGGCGGCGACGTCGGGACGCACCGCCAGTGTATGGTCGCCGCGGCCACGAGCCTCCGCCGCCGGCTGCTCAGCGGCGTCACCCGGTCAGACATGGCGGCCACGCCGGCCCCCCGCCCGCGCACCGGTCACCGCGTAGGCGACCTGGCGGGCGAGCTCGACGCCGTGGTCGCCGACCCGCTCGAAGTAACGTGCGACGAGCGCGAGACTGACCGCCTCCTCGGTCGACTGCGGACCGACGTACAGCTCGGTGAGGAGCACCTTGTGCAGGAAGTCGACCTCGTCGTCGGCGGTCTCGAGGTCGATCGCGGCGAGGCCGTCGAGGGTCCGCCACGCGACGCTCGCGCCGTGCTGGATCGCCGCGACGCGCTCCCCGAGCTCGCGCAGGACCGTGCGCAGCCGCTCGGCCAGCGCGGGCGGATGCACCCACGCGAGCGCGTCGAGGATGTGCAGCAGCAGATGCGAGGAGCGCTCGACGTGGGCGGACGAGCGCACGATCGACACGGTCCGCCGCAGGTCGCCGGCCACCGGCGCCTGCCGGGCCAGCAAGAGGTAGCAGTCGTCCTCGAGGTCCCGGCAGGTACGCCGGATGCGCGCGGCGCTGCGCCGGTAGTCGTCCGTGACCCCCGTGTCGCCTTCGACGAACGCCTGCGCCACGGGCCCCACGCGGCCGGCCACCTCCGCGACGAGCTCCACCAGGCGCGCGGTGACCGCGTCGAGCTGGCGCTGGAACTCCACGCGCGCCTCGTCGGGCCGGCGCAAGCCGGCGGCAAGCATGTCGAGTGGGTCGCCAGGGTCAGGCACGGCTGCCAACCTGGCTGCGGTTGGCGATCACACGGGCGACGATCGACAGGACGAGGACGATGACGATGAGCGTGAAACCACCCGCCCAGGCGCGCTCTATCCCCGCCTCGAAGGGCTGACGGAACCCGTCCAGCATGAGCAGGCCGATGTCGGCTTGCGGTTCGCCGACCAGCGCGGTGATGACCTGCCGTGCCCCGAGTGCCGTGAGGATGAGCGGCGCGGTCTCGCCTGCCCCGCGCGCGATGGCCAGGATGCACCCAGTCGTGAGCCCGGGCGCGGCGGCGGGCAGCGTCACCCGCAGGGTCGTCTGCCAGTGGCGCGCACCCAGGCCGTAGCTGGCGTCCTTGAGGTCCGCCGGCACGAGGCGCAGCATCTCCTCGGAGGAGCGCACCACGATCGGCAGCATGATGATCGACAGCGCCACCGCGCCGGGCAGGGTGCCGAAACCAAGGCCGAGGCCGCCGCTGCCGCTCACCAGCAGCGCGTACACCGCCAGGCCGACGAACACCGAGGGCACGCCGGTCATCACGTCGGTGAAGAAGCGCACGACGTGGCTGTAGCGCCGCTCGCCGAACTCGGTGAGGTAGACCGCGGCTGCCAGCCCGAGCGGCACGCTGATGAGCGCGGCGATGCCCGTCATGTAGAGCGTGCCGACGACGCCGTGCAGGTAGCCGCCGCCGCGCTCGCGGTAGGACAGCGGCTCGATCTGCGTGAAGAACTGCCATGACAGGGCGGGCCCGCCTTGCACGGTGACCTGCCACAGCAGCAGCACGAGGGGGATGACGGCGGCGACGACGGTGGCGAGCAGCACCCAGCTCATGGCCACCGACACGGCCTTGCGGCGGCGAGCGTTGGCGGTGATCTC
>SKPY01000108.1 GCA_007119305.1 Nitriliruptorales bacterium | reverse complement strand
CGTGCCGGCTGTCGGGGGCCAGCCGTGGTGGGCTCAGGCCCTGCCCGGCGCCCGGGGCGCCCTGGCGGTCGCCCGTTCGGCGAGCGCGGCGTCGAGCAGCCGCGCCGCGCCGTCCTTGTCGAGCGGGTCGTTGCCGTTGCCGCACTTGGGCGAGTGCACGCACGAGGGGCAGCCCGCTGCGCAGGGGCAGGCGCTGATCGCCTCGAGCGTGGCGCGCAGGTGCTGCTCGCCGGCGTCGTAGCCCCGCTCGGTGATCCCGGCACCGCCGGGGAGTCCGTCGTAGATGAAGATCGTCGCCTGCCCGGTGTCCGGATGCCACGGGGTCGACAGGCCGCCGATGTCCCAGCGGTCGCACAGCGCGAACAGGGGCAGCAGCGCGATCGCCGCGTGCTCAGCCGCATGCACCGCCCCGGGCAGGGCGGCGCGGGTGATGCCGGCTGCTGCCAGGACCGGCTCCGCGATGGTGAGCCACAGCGCCTGCGTAACGAGGTGCTGGGGCGGCAGGTCGAGCGCGACGAGGCCGAGCGACTCCTCGGTGAACAGGCGCCGGCGCTCGTAGGCGAGCACCTGGCTGGTCACCTCCACCCGGCCCCGGTGGAGTGCGCAGCGCCCCCAGGGCTGGTGGGCGAGCGCCGCGACGACCGTGAGGTCGGTGTCGCTGCGGGCGAGCGTGTACTCGTCGCCGTGGTAGCGCTCGACGGCCGCGACGTGCTCGTCGAGGTCGAGCGTGCGCACGCGCCACGTCTGCCCCTGGTGCAGGTAGACCGCCCCCGGATGCACCGACCGGAAGGCACGGGCCGCGTCCACCTCGCCGACGAGCTCGCCCGTGGCCGCGTCGACGATGGCGTACGGGTCGCCGCCGATGCCGCGGATGCCCACGCTCGCCGCGGGCGAGCCGCGCCCTGCCCAGAACCGCCGGCCGCCGCGTTCGCGGAGCCGCCCGGCGGCGACCTCCGCGGCGAGCAGCGGCTCGACGTCCGCCGGCGCGAACACCGTCTCGTCCGCGCCCAGCGGCAGCTCCCAGGCGGCGCACCGCAGGTGCGGGACGAGCACGTAGCTGTTGGTGATGTCGGTGACCGCAGCCTCGGGCGGCCGCTCGAACAGCTGCTCGGGGTGCGCGAGCAGGTAGTGGTCGAGGGGGTTGTCGTCGGCGATGAAGCACACGAGGGCTTCGCGCCCACGCCGGCCGGCCCGGCCGGCCTGCTGCCACAGCGACGCGGTGGTCCCGGGCCAGCCGGCGAGCACCACCGCGTCGAGCGCCCCCACGTCCACGCCGAGCTCGAGCGCGTCGGTCGCCGCGACACCGCGGATCGTGCCGGCGTGCAGACCCCGTTCGACGTGGCGGCGCTCCTCGGGCAGGTGCCCGGCCCGGTAGGCGAGGACGGCGTGGCCGCGCGCCGCCACGCGGGCGCGGGCGTGCTGGGCGACGATCTCCGCTCCCTTGCGGGACTTCACGAACGCCAGGGTCTGCGGGCCCGCGTCGACGAGCCCGGCGAGCACGTCCGCGGTCTCGGCGAGGGTCGAGCGGCGGGCGCCCGACCGCAGGTCCGCGAGGGGCGGCGCCCACAGCGCGAACGCCATGGGCGGCTTGGGGGCGCCGTCGTCGGTGATCTCGACGACGTCGAGGCCGGTGAGCGCTGCTGCGTGCTCGGCGGGGTTGCCGATCGTCGCGCTGGCGAGGACGAAGACCGGCCCCGCGCCCTGCGGGGTGGTCGACGCCCCCGCCGAGTAGTGCTCGCAGACGCGGCGCAGCCGGCGCAGGATCGCGGCCACGTGCGAGCCGAACACCCCGCGGGCGACGTGGCACTCGTCGACCACGACCAGGGCCAGGCGGTGCAGGAAGTCCGCCCAGCGCCGGTGTGCCGGCAGGATGCCGACGTGCAGCATGTCCGGGTTCGTGAGGACGACGTTCGCGGTGCGCCGGATCGCGTCCCGCTCCGCGTTCGGCGTGTCACCGTCGTAGGCGGCACAGCGGGCCTGCGGCAGGCGAAAGGCGCGCAGCGCGCGCAGCTGGTCGTGGGCGAGCGCCTTCGTCGGGGCGAGGTAGAGCGCCGTGGCCTTGTCGTCGGCGAGGAGGCGCTCGAACAGCGGCAGCTGGTAGCACAGGCTCTTGCCGCTCGCCGCGCCGGTGGCGACGACAGCGTGGCGTCCCCGCGCGAGCGCGGCACGGGCGGCGGCCTGATGGGTGTAGAGCGCGGTGATGCCCGCCCGCTCGAGACGGTCGCGCAGCAGTCCCGGCAGCTCGTCGGGCAGCGGGACGGTCCGCGCCTGCCGCGCGGGCAGCCGCACGAGGTGTGCCAGCCGGGGCCGGCTGTCGTCACCCGCCGCTCGGTCCGCCAGCTGGGCTTCCAGCGCGCGCAGGAGATGCTCGGCGTCCACCCGGCAAGCCTACGGGCCGCCTGGGACACAGCGGCAACCGACCGGCACGCCTACGGGCGACCTGGGACACACGGCCACCGAGCGCGCTAGCCTGTGGCGAGCGCGAAACCGCGGACCCCCGCGACCCGGTCGGGTTTCTCCCGTGTGCGAACCGGGGAGAACCTTCGTACTGCCCGTCGCGTGCGGGCAGTAGCGCGGATCGCCCTGCCCAGCGACCAAGCAGACGAGCACGGGAGCGCAAACCAGTGGAGCTCAGCCTCAATCACCGCAAGGAAGGCGACCACACGGTCCTCGAGGTCGGCGGCGAAGTCGACGTCTACACCGCCCCGAAGCTTCGGGAGCGGCTGGTCGAGCTCGTGAGCGACGGCCACTACAAGATCATCGTGGACATGACGAAGGTCGAGTTCCTCGATTCGACCGGCTTGGGCGTGCTCGTCGGTGGGCTCAAGCGCGTCCGCTCGCACGACGGCAGCCTCGCGCTGGTGTGCAGTCAGGAGCGCATCCTGAAGATCTTCCGCATCACCGGGCTCACGAAGGTCTTCCCCATCTACGACACGCTGGACGAGGCGCTCCAGGGCGATGAGTGATGTCCGCGCCGGCGGAGCTCGTCGTCCCGCCTGACACCCGCTACGTGGGCCTGGCCCGCCTCGTGGTGTGTGCGGCGGCACGCCAGGCGGGACTCGACGACGAACGCACCGAGGACCTGCGCATCGCGGTGAGCGAGGCGACGGCCAACGCCATCCTGGCCCACCAGCGCACGGGTTCGGGCGAGCCGGTGCGGCTGTGCTTCGGGGTCGTCGGCGGCGGCGCGTTCCAGGTCACCGTCGCCGACACCGGACCCGGGTTCGAGCCCGACGACGCCGCCGTCGTCGAGGGGCGGGACTGGACGGTCGAGGGTGGCCTCGGCGTCACGCTGATCCGGGGCCTTGCCGACGACGTGGAGTTCGTGCAAGGGGCGGGCATGCAGGTGCATCTGCGCTTCACCGTGACGCTCAACGGGCGGGAGACGGCGGGGCGGGAGAAGGCAGGCACGGGCGGGAGCCCCACGACGCGGTAGCGGGCCCGGTCCGCGCGCCGCGGCCCTGCGGCTTGCGCAAAGAAGTGAATCCAGGTTCACTAATTGGCGTGGCGTACCGGCAGACACCGCGGATGCGAGCTCGGCTCGCCGCGACCCACGAGCGCATCCTCACCGCTACGCTCGACCTCGTCGCCAGCGGCGGCTGGCGGGCCGCCACGGTCGCGGCCGTCGCGGACGCGGCGGGTGTCGCCACGGGCACGGTGTACCGGCACGTGCCCAGCAAGGACGACCTGTTCGCCCAGGTGTTCCGCCGCGCTGCCGGGCGCGAGCTCGGTCGGGTGAGCCAGGCGACCGCACTGCCCGGGCCCGCCGTGGCGCGCATCGAGGCCGGCCTGCGCGTCTTCGCGGAGCGGGCGCTGCGCGG
>SKPY01000229.1 GCA_007119305.1 Nitriliruptorales bacterium | reverse complement strand
CGACCTGTCGCTGCTGCACGACGTGGGCGGCCTCGTGCTCGGCCCTGACGAGCCGCGCCCCGACCTGGTGCTCGTGGTGTGCAACAACGACGGCGGCGGCATCTTCCACTTCCTGCCGCAGGCGCGACTGTCCGCCAGCTTCGAGCGGTTGTTCGGCACCCCGCACGGCGTCGATCTCAGCGACGTGGCCGCGCTCGCGCGGGTCGGCTACGCACGCGTCGAGCGCGCGGCGGCGCTGCCCGCGGCGGTCGGTGAGGCCCTGGCCACCGGCGGCATCCACCTCGTCGAGGTGCCCACGGACCGGCATGCCAACGTCGCGCTGCGCGCGCAGCTCACCGGGGCGGTGCGCGCCGCCAGCGCCCCTTGACGGCCTGCCCCTGCGGGAGCACGCGGGGGCGGTGCGGCCAGTGCGGGTCACGGCGGCCGACCGCCAGCCGGATCAGCCCCGGTGCAGCTCTGCCGTGCTGGGTGCCTGCAGCGCCGACTGCATGGCGCGCAGCTTGAGCCGGGTCTCCTCGAGCTCGGCCTCGGGCAGCGACTCCGCCACGATGCCCGCGCCGGCGTACAGCCGGGCACGCGCGCCAGCGACCGCGGCGCAGCGCAACGCGATGGCGAACTCGCCGTCGCCGCGCGCGTCCACCCACCCGACCGGCCCGGCGTAGCGGCCGCGGTCGAGACGTTCGAGCTCACGGATCAGCGCCCGTGCGGTGTCGGTCGGTGTGCCGCAGACCGCGGCGGTCGGATGCAGGCGGCCGGCGAGGTCGAGCGCGGTGGCGGGGGCGTCCAGCCGGCCGTGCACGTCGGTGGCGAGGTGCTGGATGTTGTCGAGGCGCAGCAGATGGGGGACGTCGTCGACCGCGAGCTCGGCGCAGCAGCCCTCCAGCGCCTCGCGCACGGAGGCCACGGCCGGCCGGTGCTCGTGCAGGTCCTTGGCGCTGGCGAGCAGCCGGGCCCCGTGGGCCTCGTCCTCGGCGGCGTCGGCGCCGCGGGGGGCCGAACCGGCCAGGACCAGGGACTCGACCGCGTCCCCCGTGCGGCGCACGAGCAGCTCCGGCGAGGCGCCGATCAACCCGGCGACCGCGAAGGTGAAGCACGCCGGGAAGCGCTCGGCGAGGCGGCGGGCCAGCACGCGCGGGTCGAGCGGCTCCTCCGACCACACGGCGAGGTCGCGGGCGAGCACCACCTTCTCGAGGGCGCCGGCGGCGAGGCGGCGGCGGGCGGCGTCCACCGCCTCGAGCCAGTCGATCTCGCCAACGTGCGAGCCCGCGTAGCGGATGCGCCCGGTGTCGGGCAGCGCCTGCGGTGCCGGCACGCTGTCCGGGGCGTCGTCCACGACGGTGACCCACGCCGCGTCGCCTCGGCGGGCGAGCAGCACGCGGGGCACCACGAGCACCGACCCCGGCGAGCGCGAGTCGAACGTGAGGCTGGCGAAGGCCACGAGCCCGCTGCCTGGCCGTGCGAGCGGGTCGTCGACGGTGGCAGCGGCGACGAGGTCGTCCAGCGCCCCCGCCGCCGCCCGGAAGCGGCTGCCGGGCCCGCAGTCGATGCGCACCGCCTCACCCCAGCCGACGAAGCCCTCGCCGCCGCGGACCCACACGACGCCGTTCGGGTCGGGCAGGCGCAGCAGCAGGTCCCCCGGATCGTCCACGGGACGGGTCGTGACCCGCAGCCGCCGGACCGAGTGCACCCCGCGGGGCTGGCGGGCCCCCCGCCCCGCGTGCGGCACGCCGGTCACCCGGTCTCCAGGCGCGAGCGGGCCGCCTCGAGCAGCAGGCGGCGGAAGTGGTGGGCGACGAGGGTGCTGGTGGCGGGCAGCATCGTGTGCAGCGCCTCGACCATCCGCTCGGCTGCCTCCGCCTCGTCGCCGGTGTCCGCGCGGATGGGGTCGCGCACGAAGCGGGCGAACAGGTCGACGGCGTGCGCGGCGGTCGAGCGCATCGCCGCGTCGTGGCGCCGTGCGAGCTCGAGCAGCTCGGACAGGGGCACGCCGGCGGCCAGCAGCGCCATCCCCGCCTCTACGGCCTCCGCGTCGGCCGGCGTGAAGCGGGCGTCGCCGTCCGTCGCGCGCCCGCTCAGCAGGCCCTCCCGCGTGAGTGCCTCGAGCAGCGTCGCGGACACGCCTGTGCGGTGGGCGAGGTCGTCGAGGGTCAGCGACGCCGCGGCCGCCTGATCGTCGCCCGGCAGCGGGCCGGCGAGCGCGCTCGCGAGCGCCTCCTCGGTCGCGTCGAGCTCGCCCGCGAGCACCCGCTCGACCATCGCGAGGGTGAACCCCTGGCGCTTGAGGTCGCGGATGCGCTCGAGGCGCGCCCGGTGCTGGTCGTCGTACCAGGCGACCCGCCCTTCGCGCGCCGGCGGCGGCAGCAGACCCTTCGTCTGGTAGTAGCGGACGGTGTCGACCGTGACGCCGCAGACGTCGGCGAGGTCGTTGACGCGGTAGCGCATGCCGCCACTGTACGAGTACTTGCTCGAAGGATCCGCAGGGACGTGTCGCCGCACCGTTGCCGGCCGCCCCGCGCTCTATGCTCGGCGCTGTGACGCGACCACGCACGCGCCGTGCGCCCGGGCGGTTGCTGCCCGCCCCGTTGCGCGACCCCGCCCAGCGGCCGTGGCTGCTCGCGTGGCTCGGGGTCGGCCTCACGGCGCGCTTCGTGCTCATGCCGTTCGGCATCAGCGCGGACCTGCTCGCCGTGTACTGGCGCTCGAGCCTCATCGCGCACCAGGGCGAGGTGTTCGGCGAGTACCTCGTGAACATGGGCGCCCACTACGTGCACGCGCTCAGCCTGCTCGTCCTCGCGCCGTTGCTGCCCCCGCCCGAGCAGGTGTGGACCGAGGCGTGGTTCTTCGACGACTTCATCGCCCTCGCCCCGCAGGTCACGGCCGCGTTCGGCGCGGCCGAGCACGCGCACGCGACCCTGTTCGTGCTCAAGCTGCCGTATCTGCTCGCCGACGTCGCCGCCGGGCTCGGGCTGCTCGCGCTCGTCGCCCGCTGCGCGCCGGCGCGCATCCGCGTCGCCTGGGCGTTCTGGATGCTGTCGCCGATCGGGCTGTACGCGGGGTACGCGTTCGCCCGCTACGAGATGTTCGCGATCGTGTTCATCGTGGCGGCGCTGCTCGCCGTCGAGCGCAGGCGCCCGTGGCTGGGGGCGGTGCTGCTCGGGCTCGCGATCACGATGCGGGGCTACCCGCTCCTGCTCGTGCCGGTCATGGCGCTCGTCGCCGGGGCCGGCGGGCCGGCGGGCTGGCGGCTCGTCGCCCGGCAGGCCGTCTGGGCCGCGGTGGCGGTGGCGCCCTTCGCCGCGGTGATGGCGAGCAACCGCCTGCTGGCGGGCACCGTCGGCGAGGTCGCGCGCCTGCAGGAGCTCGACACCGGCGGGACCCTGCTCGCGTACGCGCTGCCCGTCGCCGGGCCCGGCCCGGTGTACGTCTTCGCCTTGTTCGTCCTGCTGCTCGCCGGCGTCCTCGCCGGCCGGACGTGGGGCTGGTGGGGGCACGGGCCGGTGCCGGTCAGCCAGCTGTGGGTGTGGCTGTTCGTGCTGCACATCGGCCTGTTCGGCCTCACCACGTTCAGCGCCCACTACCTCGTGTGGCTCACCCCCTTCGTCGCGCTCGCGCTCGCCCGGCGTCCCGCGTGGCGGGGCGTGCTCCCGCTGCACCTCGCCCAGGTCGCCGCCGTGCTCGCGTTCGCCGACCTCGTCGGCGGTCCCGACACGCTGCTGGGCACGCTGCGCACCGCGTTCCCGCCGGACCTCGCGCTGCCGTCGCTGCGCACCGCGCTGCTCACGAGCCCGGGACTCGCCGAGCAGCTGCTCGGCGCGCTGCGGACCGCGTGG
>SKPY01000438.1 GCA_007119305.1 Nitriliruptorales bacterium | reverse complement strand
TCGGCCACCCGCGAGGTGACGATCGGGCACGATCAGCCCTTCTGCGTGATCGGCGAGCGCATCAACCCGTCCGGGCGCAAGCGCTTCGCCGAGCAGCTCCGGGCCGGCGACCTGTCCCGCATCGAGGTCGACGTCGCCGAGCAGGTCGCCGGCGGGGCCGACGTCCTCGACGTGAACATGGGCGTGCCGCTGACCGACGAGGCGGACCTGCTCGCCCGGGCGGTCAAGCTCGTCACGGAGCTCACCGACCTGCCGATCTGCATCGACTCGTCGGTGGTCGAGGCGCTCGAGGCCGGGCTCGCGGCCTACGAGGGCAAGGCGCTCGTGAACTCGGTGACCGGTGAGGACGACCGGCTCGAGGCGATCCTGCCGCTCGTGAAGCGCCACGGGGCCGCCGTCATCGCGCTCGCCAACGACGAGACGGGCATCCCCGAGACCCCCGAGCAGCGGCTGGCGATCACCCGCAAGATCGTGCGGGTCGCCACCGAGGAGCACGGCATCCCGATCGAGGACCTCGTGATCGACCCGCTCGCGATGACGGTGGGCGCGGACACCGACGCGGTCAACGTCACGCTCGAGACGATCGCTGCGATCAAGGACGAGCTCGGCCTCAACATGAGCATGGGGGCCTCGAACGTGTCGTTCGGGCTGCCCAACCGCCACGCCCTCAACGCCGCGTTCCTGCCGATGGCGATCGCCGCCGGGCTCACGAGCGCGATCATGGACGCGCGCACCCCCGAGGTCGTGACCGCCGTCAAGGCCGCCGACCTGCTGCTCGGCCGCGACCCGTGGGGCGCCCGCTGGATCGGGGCGTACCGGAGCGCCCAGCAGCGATGAGCGAGGCGCCGACCACCGCCGCGTCGGGCGCAGCCGAGCTCGGGCGGGTGGCGGTGACCTTCACGCCCAGCGGCAAGGTGGTGCGCGTGCCGGCGGGCGTCTCGGTGTTCGAGGCGGCCAGCTGGAACGGCATCGCGATCGACTCCACCTGCGGCGGCCACGGCACCTGCACGAAGTGCCGCGTGCGGATCACCGACGGGTCCGTGCCCGTCTCGCCGCCGGACGAGCGGGCGCTGTCGGCCGCCGAGCTCGCCACGGGCTGGCGGCTCGCCTGCCTGGCGCCCGCCACCGACGACCTCACCGTGGACGTCCCGCCGCTCGCCACCCGCCCCAAGGCCGCCACCGTGGGGGTGGGCCGCCAGATCATCCTGCGACCGGCCGTCCAGAAGCGCTTCGTGCAGCTCGCCGAGCCCTCGCTCACCGACCAGCGCAGCGACCTCGAACGCCTGCTCGACGCCCTGCCCGACCTCGCGCCGCGCGCAGACCTCGACGTCGTGCGCCGCCTCGGCGCGACGCTGCGGGCAAGCGACTTCGAGGTCACCGCGGTGGTGGTCGGCGACGCGCTGATCGGCGTGGAGCCCGGCGACACCAGCGCCACCTGCTTCGGGCTGGCGTTCGACCTCGGCACCACGACCGTCGTCGCCACGCTGCTCGATCTCGCGACCGCGACGCCGGCCGCGGCGGTGTCCATGCTCAACCGCCAGCAGCCCTTCGGGGGCGACGTCATCAGCCGCATCAGCGCCACGATGACCGACCCCGACGCGCTCGACCGCCAGCGCGCCCTCGCGCAGGCCACCCTCAGCGAGCTCGCGGCCGAGGTGTGCGCCGAGGCCGGCGTGGACCCGCGCCACGTCTACGACGTCGCGCTCGCCGGCAACGCGACCATGCTGCAGCTCGCGCTCGGCATCGAGCCCGAGCCGATCGGCGTCGCCCCGTTCGTGCTGTCCACCCGCGAGTACACCGACGTGCGCGCCTCGGAGCTCGGGCTCGACGTGGTCCATCCCGGCTGCCGCGCGTTCGTGTTCCCCGCGCTCGGCGCCTACGTGGGGGGCGACATCATCGCCGGTGGGCTCGCCACCGGCATGGACCGCGACCGGCGGCTGCGGCTGTTCATCGACGTCGGCACGAACTGCGAGGTCGTGCTCGGCAACGCCGACCGCCTGCTCGCGACCGCGGCGCCGGCCGGGCCGGCGTTCGAAGGCGGGCAGGTCCGCTGCGGGATGCGCGCCGCCGACGGCGCCATCGAGGCGGTCGCCCTCGACGAGGCAGGGGTGCGGCTCGGCGTCATCGGCGGGGACGAGCCCGCCGGCCTGTGCGGCTCCGGGCTCGTGGACGCGGTCGCCGCCCTCGTGCGCGTCGGCCTGCTCGACCATTCGGGCCGCTTCGTGCCGGACGACGCCGCCGCTGCCATCGCCCCCGGCCTCGCACCCCGCCTCACCCGCGTGGGGGACGAGCGGGTCTTCGTCCTGCACTGGCGGGGCGAGGACGTCGGCCGGGCGGTGTACCTGTCCCAACGCGACGTCCGCGAGCTGCAGTTCGCCAAGGCGTCGATCGCCACGGCCTGGCAGCTGCTCACCGAGGAGCTCGGCAGCGCGGTGGACGACATCAGGCAGGTGCTGCTCGCCGGCTCCTTCGGCACGTACCTGTCCCCGGCCTCTGCGGTGCGGATCGGACTCGTCCCCGCCCTGCCGGTCGCCCGCATCGTGAGCGCCGGCAACGTCGCCGGCGAGGGCGCGAAGATCGCGCTGCTCAACGCGCAGGAGCGCGCCGGCGCCCTCGCCCTGCGCGACGCCATCGACTACATCGAGCTGTCCGACCGGGGCGACTTCAATGACCGCTTCGTCGATGCCCTCGCCTTCCCCGGCTGAGCGTGCGGCCACGTCCCCCGGTGCCCCCCGGACCGGGGTCATCGCCTGCGGGGCGCTGGCCGCCCCTGTGGCCGACATCGCCAGCCGGCGCGGCTGGGCGCTCGACGTGCATCCGCTGTCCCCCCTGCTGCACAACCGGCCCGAGCGCATCGCCGCGCAGGTCGCCGGGCTCGCCCTGGCGCTGCGCGACCGCTACGCGCGGCCCCTCGGCGTGGCCTACGCCGACTGCGGCACCTACGGGGCCCTCGACGATGTCTGCACGCGCCTCGGCCTCCACCGCCTGCCGGGCGCCCACTGCTACGACGTGTTCGGCGGGCGCGAGCGCATCACGGCGCTGCTCGCCGAGGAGCCCGGCACCTACCTGCTGACCGACTTCCTCGTGCGGACCTTCGAGCGGACCGTGCTCACCGAGCTCGGTCTCGACCGCTGGCCACAGCTGCGTGACGACTACTTCGGCGCGTACCGCCGCGTCGTGTGGCTCGCCCAGCAGCCCGACGCCGAGCTGCGCACCGCTGCCCTGCGGGCCGCCGCGGCGATCGGCTTACCGCTGGAGGTCGTCCCCGTCGGCGACGGCGGGTTGGAGGCCGGGCTCGCGGATCTGCTCGCCGCCCCCGCGCGGCAGCAGCCCTGAGCGCCGCTGCCTCCTGGCCACGGGCGTCGCGGTGGCCGGTCTCCTCGCGCGGCCGCAGTGCCGCTATCCTCGCGCCACCGGCGGCACGGGAGGCTTTTCATGCGCAGCACCTCCGGCGAGAAGTGGTGGACGAACCTGGCGGGCGGGCAAGGGCCGCCCCGCGCGAGCAGCGAGGCGACGGCGTGGACCCGGGGAGGTCCGCCGGGCGCCCAGGCCCACCAGCAGGGCTGGTCCCAGCCGGGCGGGGCAGCGGCTCAGCACCCGCCCGGGCAGTGGGATTTCCAAGGCCTGCTGGAGCCCCTGCAGGAGGGGGTCGCCGCGCTCGTGACCCAGCTCGAGCAGGCGCGCGCCGACGCGACGACCGCCCGGCAGGAAGCCCAGCAGGCCCGGGAGCTCGCTCACACGGTGGTCGAGGAGCTCACGGCCCTGCAGGCGTCGGCGGCCCCCCTGGACGCGCCCGCCCCTGCCGCGCAGCCCGAGACGGCCCGCGCGCAGCAGGCGGCCGCGG
>SKPY01000357.1 GCA_007119305.1 Nitriliruptorales bacterium | reverse complement strand
TCGCCGCCCACCGCGGCCGGCGGCTGTCCCGGGTGGTCAACGCGACGGGGGTGGTGCTGCACGGCAACCTCGGACGCGCGCCGCTGTCTGGCGCCGCCCGCGCCGCGGTCGTCGAGGCGGGCGGCTACACCACCCTCGAGTACGACCCCGAGGACGGTCGCCGGGCGTCGCGGACCTCCCACCTCGGCGAGCTCGCCGCCGAGGTCTGCGGGACCGAGGCGGCCACCGTGGTCAACAACGGTGCCGCCGCCCTGATGCTGGTCACCGCGGCGCTCGCCGGCGACCGCGAGGTGGTGGTCAGCCGCGGCGAGCTCATCGAGATCGGCGAGTCCTACCGGCTGCCGGACGTGATGGACGCCGCCGGGGCCCACCTCAAGGAGGTCGGCACCACCAACCGCACCCGCCTGGCGGACTACCGGGCGGCCATCGGCGACGACACCGGCCTGCTGCTGAAGGTCCACCGCTCCAACTACCGCGTCGTGGGCTTCACCGAGGACACCCCCGCCGCCGCGCTCGGGGAGCTCGGCCGCGAGGAGGGGGTTCCCTTCGCCTACGACCTCGGCTCGGGGCTGCTGCGCGAGGCGGGTGGGCCGCTGGCGGACGAGCCCTCCGTGGAGGCGGCGGTGCGCGCCGGAGCGGACCTCGTGGTCTTCTCGGGGGACAAGCTGCTCGGCGGCCCCCAGGCGGGGATCATCGCCGGACGCGCCGACCTGCTGCTGCGCTGCACCCGCCACCCGCTGGCCCGCGCCGTGCAGATCGACAAGCTGCAGCGCGCCGCGATGGAGGCCACCTTCGAGGCACACCTGCGCTCGCCCGTCCCCACCGACGTGCCGGTCGTGGCGATGCTGCACGCCGAGGATGAGGTGTTGCGCGAGCGCGCCGGCTGGATGGCCGAGCAGCTCGGTCGCGGCGCCGAGGCGGTGGCGGTGCGCACCGTGGTGGGCGGCGGGGCGCTGCCGGGCGTCGAGCTCGACTCCTGGGCCGTCGCGCTGGGCGGCGGGTCGCCGCAGCGCATCGAGCAGCGGCTGCGCCACGGCGACCCGTCGGTGATCGCGCGGCTGGACCAGGGCCGGGTGCTGCTGGACCTGCGCACCGTCCCGCCGGCCCAGGACGCCGACCTCGTGGATCTGGTCTTCGAGGCGTTGGAGGGCTGAGGCTCACGACTCGATGTGACGGAATCGCCAGGCGGCCAACGCGCCGAGCGCGGCGGCGAAGCCCAGCAGCACGGCGGCGCAGGTCGCGGCCGCGGCCAGGCCGCCCTCTTCGAGGACCGCGGCCTGAAAGCCCCGCATCGCCCAGTACGAGGGGGTGGCCGGGGCGATCACCAGCGCCCAACCGGGCATCACCGCCAGCGGGGTGAGCGCACCGCCCAGCCCGGCCAGCGCGACGCTCATCGCGTTGCCCATCGCGGCCAGCCGGGTGATCGAGCGCACCAGCGAGGCCATCGCCAGGCCCAGGGCCAGCATGGTCGCCGCCAGTGCGGCGGCCACCAGCACCAGCCCCGCGAGCGATCCCTGGATTCGCAGCCCGAACACCGCCGCGCCCACGGTGAACAGCAGCAGGAGCTGGCCCGCGATGACCAGCAGTGGCGGGACCACCTTGCCGACGAGCACCTGGCCGCTGGTCGCGCCGCTGGCGCGCAGCCGGTCCCAGGTGTGCCACTGCTTCTCGCGGTGCAGGTCGGTGCCCAGGATGCCCGCGGCGAACAGGGTGAACATCACCGCCATGCCGGGCACGGCCTGCTCGGCCCCGGTCGCGCCCACGAGCCCGGCGCCGGCCAGCGCCTGGCGGTAGATCGGCCCCAGGAACGCCATCATCAGCAGGGGCAGCCCGAGCAGCAGGATCACGACCTGGATGTCGGTGACCCACAGCTTGACGTTGTGGCGGCACAGGCCCCACACCCGGACCCACTCGGTCCCGGTGGCCGGCGCGGCTACGGGCGACTCGGGTGCGTCGGGCACGGGGGATGCGGTGCTCATGCGGGCACCTCCTCGGTCGCGGCGAGATCCTCGGCCGCGCGCCCGGTCAGCGCCCGGTAGGCGCTCTCGAGGTCATCGCGCACGAGGTCGATGGAGCGCACCCGGGCCCGCTGCTCATCGGGCAGCGAGGCCAGCACCTGCGCGGCGGTGCGCGCCGGCGTGTCGGTGGCCAGCCGCACCACCTCGCCGGCCACGGTGGCGCCCGTGAGCGCGGGGGCCGGTCCGTCGAAGGTGAGCTCCACCGCCGAGCGGGCATGGGCGGCGACCAGCTCGGCGAGGGTGCCGCGGGCGAGCAGCCGGCCGCGCTCGAGCACGGCCACGGTGGCGTCCAGCGCCTCGATCTCGGGCAGGTAGTGGGTCGAGTAGCACACGCCCGCGCCATCGTGGGCGAGCCCGCGGACCACCTCCAGCAGCGCGTCGCGGGTGCCCACGTCCGAGCCCACCGTGGGCTCGTCGAGCAGCAGCAGCGGCGGCCGGTGCAGCACCGCCACGGCGGTGTGGACCCGACGCTGCTGGCCGCCGGACAGGGCCTGGGCGCGGCGCGTCATGAGCTCGGTGAGCCCGAAGGCGACCGCGACCTCCTCGATGCGGGTGCGCAGGCGCGCTCCCGACATCCCGGCGAGCTCGCCGAAGACCCGCAGGTTGTCGCGCACCCGCGCCTCCGGGTAGATCGCGGTCTCCTGCGGCGCCAGGCCCAGATGGCGGCAGGCGCGCACCGGGTCGCGGGCGACGTCCACGCCGGTCACGTGCACGCTGCCGGCATCAGGCGCCCGCAGCCCGGCGACGATCGACACCAGGGTCGACTTCCCGGCGCCGTTGTGGCCGAGCAGGCCCACCACCTCCCCGCGGGCCACCTCGAGGTCGATGCCATCCAGCGCCTGCAGCCGACCGTAGGACTTGCGCAGGCCGCGGATCTCCAGCACGGGGTCAGCGGTCATCGGCGGGCTCCTGCGGCGGGGCGGCGGGAAAGGCCTGCACCACGATGTGCACGCGGCGGGCGTCCGGGTCGGGGTTGGCGCCGACCTCGACCCGGTGGCGCTCGACGACCTCGTGCAGCTCGTCGCGCAGGGCGGCCAGCTCGAAGGGAGTCAGCTCCAGGCGCGCGTGGCTGACGTCGCTGGCCTCGACCCAGTCGCGGTCGTACGCCTCGGCGGCGTCGAGGAAGGCGTCGGCGGCGCGGGCGGCGCGGTGCACCGCGTCGCGCACATACCAGCGGGCGAGCTCACGCGCGGGCGGGTCGTCGAGGATCCCCGACTCGCGGACGTCGAGGTGGGTGCCGCGCACCGCGGTGCGCCACCACCGCTGTCGGCCGTCGCCGCGCTCGGGGTCCTCCTCGATGAACCCGAACCGGGCCAGCTGGCGCAGGTGGTAGCTGGTCGCCCCGCTGCTCTCACCGAAGCGCTCCGCGAGCCCCGTGGCCGTGGCCGGCCCCTCACTCAACGCCTCGAACAGCTCCACCCGCAGCGGATGGGCCAGGGCCTTCAGCGAGGCCGGGTCGAGACGCTTCACCTCGGTCATCATCCAAAGATAGCTTTGCAAAGATACCTTTGCAATAGCGATGCGCGTGGTCCGACGTCTCGGCCGCCGACCGCACCAGTGCCTGCGGAGGCGGATCAGGCGCCGAGGTAGCCGGCCAGGGCCTCGACGTCCTCCTCCGTGCTGTAGAGGTGGAAGCAGGCCCGCAGCCGCCCGGCCCGCATCGAGGCGCGCAGTCCGCTCGGCAGCGGCCCGGCGGCGTCGGGAACGTCCACCGCGACGATCGCCGAGCCGGCGGGCGGCATCCCCAGGCGCGCCCGCAGCCCGTCGGCGAGACCGACGTCGTGGGCGTGGATCGCCTCGACGCCGAGGTGCTCGATGAGCTCCAGTGCCACCCGGGTCGG
>SKPY01000215.1 GCA_007119305.1 Nitriliruptorales bacterium | reverse complement strand
TCGAGGCGCCCTTCGCGGGCGCGCTTGCGTCGGGTGGCAAGGCGCGTCGCCAGCCGGCGCGCGAGCGCCCGCACCGCCCGCTGCATCGCGGCCTCCTCCGCGACGCTCACACGGAAGAAGTCGATCTCCTCCGGCAGCGGCTGCACGAGGGTGCGGGCGACGTGCTCCGCACCCCGCTGCACAGCAAGCCGCCGGCGGGTCTCGGCATCCACCTCCTCGTGGAAGCTGCGGATGCGCCGAGCGAGCTCAGCTCGGGCGAGGCGGCCCTCGAGGGTCCGCTCGTCGCTGCCCGCCTCGGCGAGCAGCCGGCGCAGCAGGCCCTGCGCGTTGAGGTCGCGCTGCACCCGGTAGGCGTAGTAGCTGAAGGTGCCGTCCCGGTTCTCGACCCGCCCGAGGGACGACACCGCCTCCCTGGCAAGCGCGCTGATGCGCGCGGCGTCGCCGGCGCGCAGTGCCGCGACGAGGTCCGCGACGAGCGCGTCGCTGCCGCGCCGGAGCTCAGCCTCACCAGCCCGCCGCTCCCGGGGCGCGGCGGGGAAGAACGCGTCGAACAGCACGTGGAAGGCCTGCCGGTGGCCGGGGGCCTTCACGAGGGCCGCGCCGAGCCCGGCGCGCAGCTGGTCTCGGTCGAGCACATCGACCGCAGCCGCAGCCCGGTGTGCATCGATGCCGTCGCTGACGGCGACCGGAACCCCCGTGTCGCGCAGCGCCCGGACGAGCGCGCGCACGCGCTGCTCGAGACCGTCGGCGGTGCCTGTGGCCGACATCACACGCTAGCTGGCGTGGCCTGCGAGGGCAGACAGGCCCTTGTCGACGTCGGTGGACTGCTTGCACAGCACGCCGATCGTCGCCGCGATGACCTCGTCGTCGAGGTCCTCGCGCCCGAGCGCGACGAGGGTCTGCGCCCAGTCGAGCGTCTCCGACACGGCGGGTGGCTTGCGCAGGTCGAGCTCGCGCAACGTCCGCACCGCCCGCACGACCTGCTGGGCGAGCGCCGCGGAGACCCCCGGGGCGCGCGCACGGACGATGTCGGCCTCCCGCTCGGCGGACGGGTAGTCCAGGTGCAGGTAGAGGCAGCGCCGCTTCAGGGCCTCCGACAGCTCACGCGTGGAGTTGGAGGTGAGCACGACCGTGGGACGCCGGGTGGCGACCACCGTGCCGAGCTCAGGAACCGAGACCTGGAAGTCCGACAGCACCTCGAGGAGCAGGGCCTCGAACTCGAAGTCGACCTTGTCGACCTCGTCGACGAGCAGCACCGCCGGGCCGTCGCCCGTGATCGCCTGGAGCAGCGGCCGGGCCAGCAGGTAGTCGTGGGAGAAGATGTCGTCGCGGACGTCGTCCCAGGCCCGGTGGCGCTCCTCGGCGGCATCGGCCTGGATGCGCAGCAGCTGCTTCTTGTAGTTCCACTCGTAGAGCGCCTTGGCCTCGTCGAGGCCTTCGTAGCACTGCAGGCGGATGAGCTGCGCGGCCTTGGCCGCCGCCACCGCCTTCGCGAGCTCGGTCTTGCCCACGCCTGCGGGGCCCTCCACGAGGACCGGCTTGCCGAGCCGGTCAGCGAGGAAGACCACCGTGGCGATCGACGGCTCGGTGAGGTAGCCGGCCGCCTCGAGCCGGACCGTCGCGTCCGCGACGCTGGTGAACTGTCCTGCCACGAGCGGAGCTCCTTCGCCACCGTGCCGGTCTGACACCTCTACGCGCGTCCGTCCGCTACTCGCGGACCTGGCCGTCGCCCTCCACGATGTACTTCGTGGTCGTCAGCTCCGGCAGCGCCATGGGACCGCGGGCATGCATCTTCTGCGTGGAGATGCCGATCTCCGCCCCGAAGCCGAACTGCCCCCCGTCGGTGAAGTAGGTGGAGGCGTTGACCATGACCGCGGCGGCGTCGACCTCGGCGGTGAAGGTCCGGGCGGCCGCACGGTCGCCTGTCACGATCGCCTCGGTGTGCAAGGTCCCGTGGCAGGCGATGTGCGCGAGCGCGTCGTCCAGGGAGTCCACCACCCGCACCGCCAACACGAGGTCGAGGAACTCGGTGTCCCAGTCCTCGGGGGTCGCAGGCGTTGCGTCCACCAGCGCACACGTGGCAGGGTCACCGCGCAGCTCCACCCCCGCCTCACCGAGCGCCGCTGCCACCTTCGGCAGGTAGGTCTCGGCGACGTCGTGGTGCACGAGCAGGCTCTCGGCGGCGCAGCACACGCTGGGCCGCGCGGCCTTGGCGTTCACGACGATCCGCACCGCCATGTCGAGGTCGGCCGCACGGTCCACGTAGACGTGGCAGTTGCCCACCCCGGTCTCGACGACCGGCACCTGACTGTCGCGCACGACCGCCTGGATCAGGCCCGCTCCCCCGCGGGGGATCAGCAGGTCGACGAGCCCGCGCGCCCGCATGAGCTCACCGACCGCGGCCCGGGAGGTGTCCTCCACGAAGCACACCGCGTCCGCCGGCAGTCCCGTCTGCTCCACTGCGGCGCGCAGGATGGCGGCCAGCGTGGCGTTCGAGCGCTGTGCGAGCGACGAGCCGCGCAGCACGCACGCGTTGCCGCTCTTCAACGCGAGACCCGAGGCGTCCACCGTCACGTTGGGCCGCCCCTCGTACACCATGGCGACGACCCCGAGCGGCACCCGGACCTGGCGGATCTCGAGCCCGTTCGGGCGCTTCCAGCCGCGCACGATCTCGCCGACCGGATCGGTGAGGCGGACGAGGTCGCGCAAGCCGGCCCCCAGCGCGGCGATGCGCTCCGGCGTCAGCGTGAGGCGGTCGAGGGTGCCGCTGGGCACGCCCTGGGCGCGGGCCGCCTCCAGGTCGTGCACGTTCGCCTCCACGATGCGGCGCTGGTCGGCCTCGAGCGCGGCAGCCATCGCCGCCAGGGCAGCGTCCTTGTGCGCGGTCGATGCCCGCGCCAGTGCGGGCGCGGCCGCCTTCGCGGCGGCGCAGAGGTCGAGCACGGCAGACACCGGGGCCTCCTAGGATCGGACCGCCTCATCGTAGCCGGAGTTGGGAGCGCCCCCAGCCACGCGCCAAGATGGTAGGAACACCTGCCGACGACGAGAAAGCCGAGCATGGTCGACTTCGAAGCCGCCCTCAGGGCGAAGCTGGAGCGCAACGCCGAGCTGGCGCAGGAGCGCGAGAAGGCCGAGGAGGAGATGGACCGCCTCGCGCAGGAGCAGGCGGCCGCGCGGATCCGAGCCGAGCACGAGCGCCGCGAGGCGCAGATGGCCCGCCATCGCAAGCTCGTCGACGCCCTGCAGGCCGCCGCGAACCATCTCAAGGCCGCCGACCCCGACACCTTCGTCGTGCGGCTGGGGTGGACCGAGTCGCGCCAGGAGTTCATCGCGAAGATCTCCACGCGCCAGGTGCACCCCGCCCGGTCGCTGTTCGTCGAGCTGGACCGGGACGACGACGAGGTGCTCGTGCGCTGGCATTCCGAGCTCGGCAACGCGCTGGAGCTGTGGCGGCTCCTCGAGGTCCAACCTGCGATCATCGACCAGCTCGTCCTGCAGGTCGCCGATCAGGACATGTGGCGCGGCCTCGATCGCGCGCCCGCGTTCCCGCGCCTGCACGAGCCCTGACCTGGCCACCGCCCTCGCACGCGGCCTAGGCTGGACGCATGCCCGTCCACCAGTGTCCCCGCTGCGAGCTGCGGTTCGCGACCGAGCACGACCTCGACCAGCATCTGGTCGCAGACCACCGGGTCGACCCCGCCACCCTGCCCCAGCGTCCGCCCCGCCTGCCCGACGACCCGCGCTGAGCGGCCGGGTTGCGGCGCGGGCGCTGCCGCCCCGCCCCGTCACGCGCCGCACCACACGGCGCGCGGCCTAGGTGACGAACACCAGCGCGTCGCGGTGGATGACCGGCCTGGCGAAG
>SKPY01000459.1 GCA_007119305.1 Nitriliruptorales bacterium | reverse complement strand
CTCGTCCACGCGGCCGATGTCGACGAGCACCGCGGGAAAAGCGAGCCGCAGCTTCATGAGCGGCAGCAGGCTGTGCCCGCCGGCGAGGACCTTCGCCTCGTCGCCGTGCTCGGACAGGGCGGACACCGCGTCGTCGATGCTCGCGGCGCGGACGTAGTCGAACGGTGCGGGGATCATCGGGCGCTCCCTCCCTGCGCTGCCTGGATGGCCTTCCAGACGTTCTGGGGCGACGCCGGCAACGGCATGTCGTCGACGCCGAGGTGGCGTAGCGCATCGAGCACGGCGTTGATCACCGCCGGGGTCGAGGCGATCGTCCCGGCCTCGCCGACGCCCTTCACCCCGAGCGGGTTCGTCGTCGCGGGGGTCTCGGTGCGGTCGGTCACGTACGCGGGCAGGTCCGGCGCCCCCGGGACGTAGTAGTCCACGAGGGTGCCCGTCGTCAGGTTGCCGTCGGCGTCGTAGATGGCCTCCTCGTAGAGCGCCTGCGCGATGCCCTGCGCCAGGCCGCCGTGCACCTGCCCGTCGACGATCTGCGGGTTCACGACCTTGCCGACGTCGTCGACGGCGACGTACGAGCGGATGCTCACCCTGCCGGTCTCGGTGTCGACCTCGGTCGCGCACAGGTGCGTGCCGTGGGGGAACGAGAAGTTCTCCGGGTCGAAGGTGGTCTCGGCGGCCAGGTCGGGCTCGAGCCCCTCGGGATAGTCGTGCGCGGCGAACACCGCGAGCGCGACCTCCTGCAGCGTCTTGCGCGCCTCCGGCGAGCCGCGGACCTGGAACGCGCCGTCGGTGAAGTCGATGTCGTCGACCGACGCCTCGAGCAGGTGCGCCGCGAACGGCTTGGCCTTCTCGATCACCTTCTCGGCGGTCTTGTGCACGGCGATGCCGCCGACGACGAGCGAGCGGGACCCGTAGGTGTCCATCCCCTTCGGGGCGACGCGGGTGTCGCTGTGGAGCACCATGACGTCGTCATAGTCGACGCCGAGCGCGTCGGCCGCGATCTGGCTCCAGCTCGTCACGTGGCCCTGGCCGTGGGGCGCGGTGCCGGTGACGACCTCGACCTTGCCGGTCGGCAGCACCCGGATCGAGGCCGCCTCCCAGCCGCCGGCGCCGTAGCTCAGCGTCCCGAGCACGCGGGACGGTGCGAGCCCGCACATCTCGGTGTAGGTCGAGATGCCGATGCCGAGCTGGACCCGATCGCCGCGCTCGCGCCGTTCGGCCTGCTCGGCGCGCAAGTCGTCGTAGCCGAACAGCGCGAGCGCCTTGTCGGTCGCGGCTTCGTAGTTGCCGCTGTCGTACGTCAGGCCGGAGACGGTGTCGTAGGGGAACTCCTCGTGCGCGATCCAGTTCTTGCGCCGCAGCTCGAGCGGGTCCATGTCCAGCTCGGCCGCGAGCTCGTCCATGATCCGCTCGATCGCGTACGTCGCCTCCGGCCGGCCGGCGCCGCGGTAGGCGTCGGTGGGGGTCTTCGTCGTGAACACGCCGGTGCAGTTGAACCGGTAGGCGTCCATCTTGTAGATCGCGTTGAACATGAACGCGCCGAGGACCGGCACCCCCGGGGTGACGAGCTGCAGGTAGGCGCCCATGTTCGCCTTGAGCTCGACGTTCAGGCCGGTCAGCGTCCCGTCGGAGCGCGCCCCGATCGTGATGTCCTGGATCTGGTCGCGGCCGTGGATCGTGGCCTGGTAGCCCTCGCTGCGGGTCTCCGTCCACTTCACGGGACGGCCGAGGCGCCGCGCGAGCACGACGGCGAGCGCCTCCTCCGCGTAGACGTTCAGCTTCGAGCCGAAGCCGCCGCCGACGTCAGGGGCGACGACCCGCAGCTTGGACTCGTCGGTCTGCGTGCCCAGCGCGAGCATCAGCCGCAGGATGTGTGGGATCTGCGTCGCGGAGTACACCGTGTACTCGCCCGCCGCGGCGATCGGCTCGCACACGACGGCGCGGGGCTCGATGGCGGTCGGGATGAGCCGCTGCTGGATGAAGCGGCGTTTCACGACCACGTCGGCGTCGGACAGCGCCTGGTCGATGTCGCCGCAGGGCATGTCGAACTCGAAGCAGCGGTTGGTGCCCGCGTCATCGTGGACGAGCACCTCGTCGCGCAGGGCCTGCTCCATGTCGACGACCGCGGGCAGCGGGTCGTAGTCGACGACGATGTGCTCGAGCGCGTCGGCGGCCTGGTAGCGGTCACGCGCGACCACGACCGCGACCCCGTCCCCCGCGTAGCGGACCTTGTCGGTCGCGAGCGGGTGGTGGTCGGGCTGGACCATGTCCTCGGTGACCGGCCACGCGCACGGCAGACTGCTGTACTCGCCGGCGAGGTCGGCCCCGCTGAACGCCGCGAGCACCCCGGGCTGCTCGAGCGCGGGCGCGACGTCGACGTTCGTGATGCGGGCATGGGCCATCGGCGCGCGCAGCACGGCGAAGTGCAGCATCCCGGGCAGCTGGATGTTGTCGGTCCAGCGGGTCTGGCCGGTGACGAGGCGGGCGTCCTCCTTGCGGAGCAGGGCCTGCCCGACGTTGCGGCCGCCCTCCGGTTCGGCGGTCGAGCGCTCGTCGACCTCGTGTGCGACGGCTGTCGGGTCGATCTCGGCCATCGTGGAACCCCCTACAGCTCTGAGGCGGCCTTGCGGACCGCCTTGACGATGTTGTGGTAGCCGGTGCAGCGGCAGAGGTTGCCCTCCAGCCCCATGCGCACCTCGTCCTCGCTCGGGTCGGGGTTCTCCGCCAGCAGCGACACGCTCGCCATGATCATCCCGGGCGTGCAGTAGCCGCATTGCAGGCCGTGCTCGGTGTGGAACGCCGTCTGCAACGGGTGCCACTCGCCGTTGCTCGCAAGCCCCTCGATCGTCGTGACCTCGCAGCCGTCCGCCTGCACCGCGAGCAGGGTGCAGCTCTTCACGCTCTGCCCGTCGAGCAGCACCGTGCACGCCCCGCAGTTGGAGGTGTCGCACCCCACGTTGGTGCCGGTCAAGCCGAGCCGGTCACGCAGGTAGTGGACGAACAACAGGCGCGGCTCGACCTCGTCTTCGTAGACGGTCCTGTTGATCGTGACGCGCACCGTGGGCATCGCTCGGCTCCTCGTGCCTGGGCTGACAGGGCCAGGTGAGGCGCACCGGAATCACGACCGCCGATTCCGCCTCTCCGAGGCAGACCCTATGCCGTCTGCGCGCGAATGTGAAGGGGTGAGCTGATCAGTCGTTGGGAATCTGGCGGCCCTCGGCCTCGGCCTTCGCGCGCGCGCCGGCCCACAGGTCCTCGGCGACCCGATCGGCCTCCGCCGTCAGCTCCTCGAGCGTGCCCTCGTTCCAGATGACGTGGTCGGCCACGGCGAGCTTGTCCTCGAGCGGCGCCTGGGCGGCGATGCGCGCGCGGGCATCCGCCTCGGTCATGCCCCGCAGCTCGACGAGCCGGCGCAGCTGGGTGTCGACGTCGCAGGCGACCACCACGATCGCGTTGTAGCCGCGGTTGCTGCCGCTCTCGACCAGCAGCGGCACGTCGAGGACCACCGGGTTGTCGACCGCCGTGAGCATCTCGAGGCGGTCGGCGATCTCGCGCATGACCCGCGGGTGGGTGATCTCGTTCAGCAGGGTGCGCTTGCGCTCGTCACCGAACACGATCCGTCCCAGCGTGGGACGATCCACGAACCCGTCTTCGTCGAGCACCGCGCCGCCGAAGTGCTCGACGATCTCATGCCACGCGGGCGTCCCGGGCAGCACGATCTCGCGAGCGATGTCGTCGGCGTCGACGAGCTCCATCCCGTGCTCGACGAAGCGGTGGGCCACGAGCGACTTCCCGGCGGCGATCCCGCCCGTGAGACCGACGAGGAACACGTGCCTGGTCCTACGCCTGGGACTCTTCGTCGGCCTCGTCCGCCGCGCGCTCGTCGGAGCGCTCGGTCTCCTCGGTCTCCCCCGCCGCGCCAGCCTCGACCGACTCGGCGCCGGGCGCCTCCTCGACGTCGGCGGCTTCAGGGGCGGCCTCGGGAGCCGCGGCCTCCTTAGGGGCGGCCTCGGGAGCCGCGGCCTCCTCAGGGGCGGCCTCGGGGGCCGCGGCCTCCTCGTCGCCGACCTGCTGTCGCAGGTCCGCGACGACGTCGGCGACCGACATCCCGCCCTCCTCGGCCTCGGGCGCTTCTGCTGCCGGCTCCTCGTCCGCAGGGGCGGTGGTGGAGCGCTGCTGGAGGGCCGCCTCGAGGGCAGCGCCGACGGTCGAGCTCGGCCCGGCCTCCTCGGCGGTCGATGAGAACGACGGCTCGGGCTCGATGGCCGGCTCCTCACCGTAGCCGGCCTTGACGGCCTGCTTGAGCGAGAGGGAGATGCGCCGGCGGGCGTCGTCGATGTCGATGATCTTGACGGTGATCCGGTCGCCGACCTTGAGCACCTGCTCGGGCAGCTCCACGTGCGCTTCCGCGAGCTCGGAGATGTGGACGAGGCCCTCGATGCCGTCGTCGACCTTCACGAACGCGCCGAACGGCACGATCTTCGTGACGTTGCCCTCGATGAACTCGCCCACGTAGTGCTGGCGGGCGAACTGCTGCCACGGGTCCTCCTGCGTGGCCTTGAGCGAGAGGCTGACGCGCTCGCGATCGAGGTCGACGTCAAGCACCTCGACCTCGACCTCCTGGCCGACCTCCACGACCTCACCGGGATGGTCGATGTGCTTCCAGGACAGCTCTGAGACGTGCACGAGCCCGTCGACACCGCCGAGGTCGACGAACGCCCCGAAGTTCACGATCGAGCTCACGGTGCCCTTGCGGACCTCGCCCTTCTGCAGCGTCTCGAGGAACTCCTTGCGGAACTCGCTCTGCGTCTCCTCGAGGAACTTGCGCCGCGAGAGCACGACGTTGTTGCGGTTCTTGTCGAGCTCGATGACCTTGCACTCGAGCTCCTTGCCGACGTAGGGGTGCAGGTCCCGCACGCGGCGCATCTCCACGAGCGACGCCGGCAGGAACCCACGCAGCCCGATGTCGAGGATCAGCCCGCCCTTCACGACCTCGATGACGGTACCGGTCACCGTGGAGTCGTTGGTGAAGATCTCTTCGATCTTGCCCCAGGCACGCTCGTACTGCGCCCGCTTCTTGGACATGACGAGGCGGCCGTCCTTGTCCTCCTTCTGCAGGACGAGGGCCTCGATCACGTCCCCCACCGCGACGACCTCGTGGGGGTCGACGTCGTGCTTGATCGACAGCTCGCGCGAGGGGATGACCCCCTCCGACTTGTAGCCGATGTCGAGCAGCACCTCGTCGGCGTCGACCTTGACGATCACGCCCTCGACGATGTCCCCGTCGTCGAAGGGCTGGATGGTGGCCTCGAGGGCGTTCATGAACTCTTCCTGCGAGCCGAACTCCTCGAGCACGACCTGCTCGCCGCGCTCACGTTCCTTGCGTGGGGCGGTGGCGAGGGTCTGCGTGTTGCCGTCGCTGCTGGCGTCCATCGGGTTGTCGGTCTCCTCGGTTTTCCGGATGATGCGCCCGGTGCCGGTCATGCGGTCCGGTTGGATGCGGCCGGGGCAGGCACAGATGCACCCTGCGGCAGCACGGGCGTCCTGCCAGTGTCGCCCACTCGCCTCGGGGTGTCAACGCGGCCGGGAATCCCGTCCGGCTGGCCCGCCACGGCTGCCGGGGCGGGGCGGGCACGGCGCGAGGGAAACGCCTTCCTGGGGGCGGCGCGAGGGTCGCCGCGAGCCCCTCCCATGCTCGCCTTGCGCCCACGGGTAGGCGATAGTCGAACGCTATGCGCGAGCAGCCGCCCCCGCAAGGGCCCGCCGACAGGCCCGACGACCCCCCATCGGCAGGCAGCCCCGCAGATCCGGCAGCGGGCTTCGCCCAGCTGGGCGCGGAGCGGCCGCCTGCCCACGCCGGCCGTTTCCGCGGCCTCGGCGCGAGCTACTGGAAGCTGTGGGGCGCCAGCACGGTGTCCAACCTCGGTGACGGGGTCAGCCTCGTGGCGTTCCCGTGGCTGGCGACGGTGCTGACCGACGAGGCGTTCCTCATCGCGCTCATGGGGGTGGCGACCCGGCTGCCGTGGCTGCTGTTCAGCCTGCCGGCGGGCGCGCTGGCCGACCGCCTGGACCGGCGGCGGATCATGCTGGCGATGAACACGCTGCGTGCGCTCGTCGTCGGCGCGGTGGCCGTGCTCGTGCACACCGACCTCATGACGCTGCCGCTGCTGTACCTCGCGGCCCTGCTGCTCGGCCTCGCCGAGGTGCTGTTCGACAACACCTCCCAGGTCATCCTGCCCTCCGTGGTGCCCAAGCGGCGACTCGAGGCCGCCAACGGCAACCTCATGGGCGCGCAGATCGTCACGAACGACTTCCTCGGCCGGCCGCTCGGCGGCCTGCTCACCGGGATCGCCCTCGCGGTGCCCTTCGCCTTCGACGCGGCGACCGCAGTGGTGTCGGTGGTGTTCCTGCTCACCCTCCGGGGCACCTTCCGGGCGTCCGGCCACGGCGCGCGGCCTCCCGCTGCCGCAGCCGCGGGCGAACGCCCGCCGACCACGCTGCGCGGTGACATCGCCGAGGGGGTCCGCTGGCTCCTGCGCCACCCCTTCCTGCGGCCCCTGGCCTTCACCCTCGGTTGGATGAACGCCTCCTTCGCGGCGGGCACCGCGATCTTCGTGCTGTTCGCGCAGGAGATCCTCGGACTCGATGCCCTCGGCTACGGGCTCATCCTCACCGCCTTCGGCATCGGCGGGTTGGCGGGCAGCCTGCTCGCGGCCCGCGTGAGCGCGACGATCGGGCCGGGCGCGTCGCTGTTCGCCACCCTGTGGGGCTCGGTGGTGCTCCTGCTCGTCGTCGCCTTCTCCTCGAACCCCCTCGTGGTCGGCGCGATGTTCGCCACCTTCGGGTTCCTCGCGGTGCTGTGGAACGTCATCACCGTCTCGCTGCGCCAGACGATCATCCCCGACCGCTTGCTCGGCCGGGTGAACAGCGTCTACCGGCTGCTCGCCTGGGGCTCGATGCCGCTCGGCATGGCTGTGGGCGGCGGGGTGGTCTCGGTCGTTGAGGCGACCGTGAGCAGGCCCGCAGGGCTGCGGGCGCCATTCCTGCTCGCCGCCCTCGTGCACGTCGGCCTCGTGCTCTACGCCCGCACCCGGCTGCACTCCACGGCGATCGCCGCGGCCAAGGCCGGACAAGACGACTAACGTTTGCTAATCTAGTTCCGGGGCACACTGCCGCCACGGCAGCATTGCGCTGCCCCACCCGGTCCCACCCGACGGGACGGACCGGGTCCGCGCCGGGTCTGGCGTCCCCTCCGCTGGGCCCGGCGCGCACTTGTCAGCCGAGCACGGGGGGCGGGGGAGCCGGGGCCGAGGCTCCCCCGAGCCGGCCGTCTGCCGGCTGGCACAGTTGCGCGGCGCGGAACCACGGCCCACCCGCCGACGTTTGCCGCGCCGACGAGGCATCCACCGCCACGCCGCCGCGGACCGCGCTCTGTACGTGCTGCTGCTGGCGGTCGGGCTCTGAGGGCTGCGGCGCCTGCTCGTCGATCGCGCGTGCCAGGGTCAGCGCAGCCGGAGGCCGAAGCCCACGCCGGTGACCGCATGCAGGACGCGGCTGGCCTCGGGGGCCGCGACGCGCGCCGAGCGTGGGGCAGCGGTGGGTGGCAAGAGCACGGTGTGCTCCCGGTCCGCGACGACCGGCTCGTGGCCATCCCCGTGGACCGTGACGCTGCCGCCGAGGACGAACACGATCCCGGCCTCGTGCGCATCGAGCTCCACGGCGTAGGCCGCGCCCGCCTGGAGCGACGTGTCACCGAGCTCGCGAACGTCGCCGTTGACCCGCTGCTCGCCGCGGGCGACAACCTGCTTCGTCACTGCGCCCGGGGCTACCTCGACGCGCGGCGCCTCCCCGTCCCTGATCGCGTCGAACGCTGCACTGGGGGCGAGCGGCTCGTTGGGGTAGACGAGGATCCAGCAACGCGCGGTCCCCTCGGAGTGGTTCCACTCGGAGTGGATCATGCCCCGCCGGCCCTCGGTCAGGATCCCGAGATCACCGGTGCCCATGTGGCCGGTGATGCCGTTGAGGGCGTCATCGTGGTCGACCGTCCCCTCCAAGACGTAGAACAGCCGCTCCATCCGCTGGTGTGGGTGGTGACCGATGCCGCGGCCGGGCTCGAACGTGCTGTCGTGGACGGTCACCAGCGAGCCGAGCGCCTGCACGCGGACGAAGGGACCCACCGCTTCGCAGGCGACGAGGCCCGGCGCGCCGAAGTCCTCCGGCCGGATCACGTGGTAGTCAGCGGGTGTGAGGTGCAGCGGGGCGGCGGTGGTCTGCGTCATCGGCTGTCTCCTGTTCGTGCGGTCACGGCTGGCCAGGCCGCAAGGGCCCGGGTTGTTCAACGTTGAAGTAGTCCTGCCCGCTGCGGTGTGTGCGCATGCACGGCTGGACGCTGCGAGGGCGGCGCCCGGGTGCCGCGGGCATCGGGGCCGCCACGGTGGCGACCTCGACGTGCGGGGGGAGCACGTACCTGCGCAGGATCCGTGCCAGCCCGGATGCGGCCGCCGGCGTGGCCCGGCTACCGTCAGCGTCGGGTCCGCCGAGAACGAGAAAGCGTCGGGTCCGCCGAGAGATGGGAGCAACCGATGCCGGTCTATCAAGTCAACCGTGACCTTCCTGGCATCACGCTGGAGGAGCTCGGGGCAGCGCAGAAGGCGGCGATCGAGACGTCCGCGCAGTTCACGGACGAAGGACGCCCCGTGCGCTACATCCGCAGCACGTTCGTGCCGGGACAATCGCACTGCATGTGCCTGTTCGAAGCGCCGACTGCTGAGCTCGTCGCCGAGGTCAACCGCGTCGCCCAGATCCCCTACACCGACGTGGTGGAGGCCTACGACCTCACGCCGTAGGCGCCGGCCCCGGCAGCCGGTGGTCGAGGATCCAGCGGACCAGCTGGGTCCTCGACGTCACGTCGAGCTTCCTGCGGATGTGGCTGACGTGGGTCTCGACGGTGCGGTTCGAGATGAACAGCTGATTCGCGATCTCGCGGTTGCTGAGCCCGTCCGCAACGAGTTCGGCGATCTGGTGCTCTCTCGCGGTCAGCACGTCGTTGCCAGGCGGTGTGGCCGAACCCGCGTGCGTGAGCTGTTGGAGGTGCTCGCCCACGAAGCGGGCTGCTGACGCATCACCGAGCTCCCGGTAGATCGCGAGGCTGTCTTCGTACAGCGCTGCTGCGCCGCGCTGATCACCGGACTCGGTCGTGAGGTTCGCCAGGTTGTGCAGCGAGGCGGCCACCCCCTGCCTGTCCCCGACCATGCGGAAGCGGTCGACGGCGTCGGAGCACGCGCGGCGGGCCGCGTCGAGGTCGCCAGCCTCCCGGGCCACGAGCGCGAGGTTGTTCAGCGAGATCGCCGTCCCGCGGGCGTCGTCGATGCGCCGGTAGCGGTCGTAGGCCGCCCGGTAGTGATCGCGCGCGGCGACGAGGTCGCCACGATCGCTGGCGAGGTCTCCGAGGTTGGACAGCACGTCTGCGGCATGCCGCACGAACCCGAGGCGTTCAAGACGTTCGAGACTGTCCTGGTACACGGCAGCGGCTGCCTCGCGCTCCCCCGCGGCGCCGTGCACGAGCCCGCTGGTGGCCAGCGAGAAGGCGATACCACGCTCGTCGTCGAGCGCTGCGAACAGCACAAGCGTCTCGTCGCAGAGGACGCGCGCCGCGTGCGTGTCGCCGCGGAGGAGCGCGACGAGGCCGAGACCCTGCAGCGCCGACGCTTCGGCGGCCGTCGCCCCCGCAGCACGGCAGAGAGCGCGGTTCTCGGCGTGGAGCCGCTCTGCCGCGGCCAGATCCCCCTGCAGCAAGGCGAGGCTCGCCGCGCCGTCGAGCACGCGGCTGCGCAGTGCTCGTGTCTCCCAGCCCCCGACGGCCAGTGCGGCGGCGAGCAGGTCACGGCCTTGCGTGAGGCGTCCGCTGACCTCGCACGCCCGCCACAGCTCCGCGGCGAGGCCGAGCGCCAGGTCGGCCTCGCCCACGCCAACGGCCCACCGCAGGGCCGCGGCAGCGTCGTCGAAGGCCGCCATGGCCGTTTCCAGCCCAGGCGAGGTCGCTGCCCCCGCAGCGGCAGCGCCGGACAGCACCTCGAGCTGCCAGCGCGCGTGACGCTCCTTCGCGCTGGCGGTCTCGCCATGCTCGTCGAGGCGCTCGAGCGCGTACTGACGGACGGTCTCCAGGAACCGGTAGCGCGTCAGGGGCCCCTGTGCGTCGGCCACGAGCAGGCTCTTCGACGTCAGCGACGCGAGCGCGTCGAGGACCGTCCCAGAACGGACCGGATCGCCGGTGCAGACCGCCTCGGCGCCAGCGATCGTGCAGCCGCCGACGAACACCGCAGCACGACGCAGCACGGCCTGCTCGACCGGGTCCAGCAGGTCATGGCTCCAGTCGAGCGCCCCCTTGAGCGTGCGATGCCGTCGCGTCGCCGCACGTTGCGGACTGGTGAGGAAGCGAAAGCGGCCGTCCAGCCGGGCCGCGACCTCCTGCGGGGTGAGGTGGGCGATGCGCGCGGCAGCGAGCTCGAGAGCCAGGGGCAGCCCGTCGAGCTGACGGGCGATGCCCACGATGGCGTCGACGTTCGCGTCGTCGAGCACGAACTCCCGCCGCGCCTCCGTGGCCCGCTCCACGAGCAGCCGAACGGCATCCCACTGCAGCGCCTGGCGCACCGTGGGGCGCAGCGCGCGACGGGGGGCTTCGAGGGGGGCCACGGCCCAGATCGCCTCACCCGCAACCCCGAGCGGCTCACGGCTGGTCACGAGCAGCGTGAGCTGCTGCGCCACCGTGAGCGCCTGGTCAACCAGCCGGGCGCACGCCGCAGCCAGGTGCTCGCAGTCGTCGAGCACGACGAGCAGCGCCCGAGCGGCCAGCCAGTCGACGAGTGCACCGGCGTCAGCGTCGGCCCCGGTCTGCATCCCCACGGCCTCTGCGACGGCGGATGGCAGGCGGGCAGCATGCTCGACCGCTGCGATCCCCACGTAGCAGACGCCGTCGGAGAAGCGCGAGGACTCCATGGCAGCGGCTCGCTGCGCAAGGCGGCTCTTGCCCGCACCGCCAGCTCCGGTGATGGTCACGAGACGGGCTGTCGCGAGGAGATCAGCGAGCTCCGCCAGCTCGCGGCGACGACCGATGAAGCTCGTACGCTCGACCGGCAGCCGCCGCGGGCGACCTGAGGCCGCGGCGGGCACCCCGCCACGTGGCGCACGCTGCGCAGGCACGTGGTTCATCTCCGGCTCGTTCCCGCGCGCATCGACCCCGCTGGTGTGCGCAGCCCTGGACGGGTCAGACGAAGCGTACGACGCCACGGCCTACGAGGCGAGCGAAACCTCGGAAACGTCCATGGCCCGCCGCATTCAGCGCGGCAGCGTAGCCGGCTCATGGCCGCTGACCTGTGCGCGCCGGCGCAGGTGCCCCCCGGCGCTGCGGCTCGCCGTCCTCACCGCGCGGGCTCTGCCCTCGAGGCGTGCCGCCGGTCGAGGCTCCAGCGTCCGGCTCCGCGCCAGAGGACGTACGCCGCGCTCAGCAGCACGGCGATCGGGAGCACGAGCGGCGGCTCCTCCATCTCCGGGGCGTTCGGCCAGACGTCGATGACGAGGTGCGCGTAGAGCGCCCCGAGCATCATCGGGACGCCGAGGAAGCCGCCGATCCGGGCCCACTGCCCGAGCAGCAGCAGGATCCCGGCCACGATCTTGACCGCGATGGCGATCGGCGCGACGACCGCGGCGAACGGGAACCCGGCAGCTTCCACGAGCGGCTCCAGGGGAGCCTCGGGGACGAAGATGTGGGTGAGCCCGCTCACGAGCAGCGGCACGCCGGCGACGACCCGCGGCAGCAGCGTGTGCCGGTACGGCTCGGTGGCGCGGAGACGGTCTTGCGTCAACCGGTCGGCAGCCTTGGAGGCGGTTGCCGTGGACATGATGACCCTCCTTGCGTCGGTTCAGCCGGTGCAGGCAGCATCCGACACCGCGCGGTGAGAGCGCATCGGTAGGTCTACCTATCTGTGAAGCGGCGACGCTGGTGGTGTCACGGCCGTCGGCCGACGGCATACCCCCGGCCATTGGCCGTGTGAGCGTCGCACCCCGCGCCCGGGGCCTGCGCTGGGCCGTGCGCTGGGCCGAGGGTCGTCGGCAGCCGTCGCAGCGGGGCGGCTGCGGCGTGGCGCCCCCGTGGTGGCCCCCCAGAGACGTGTGCACTGCCCGGTCCCCCGTACAGCATGGACCGGACGATCGTGTCCTCAGGAGCTGGCCGAGAGAAGTGGAAGCCCTGTCCGCGGGTGTAACCCAAGGCCTGGAGCAGGCGCGCCTGCTGATCGGTCTCGATGCCCTCCGCGGTCGCGGCAATGCCCAGCTGCGTGGCGAGCTGGCGTATCCAGGCAACGATGTCGCGCTGGCGAGCGCTGTCCTGAAGGTGCTCCACGAAGCGCCTGTCGACCTTGATGAGGGTCGCGGGGATGACGTCGAGATAGGCGAGCGAGGAGTAGCCGGTGCCGAAGTCGTCGATCGCGATGCCGACGCCGATCTCCCGCAGCACATGCAGGCTCGTCCAGCAGGCTGGGGCGTCGCGCAGGAGGGCGGTCTCGGTGATCTCCAGCGTCAGTGCTGCCGGTGCCAGCCCGGAGGCGGCGAGCGTTCGGTCCACTGCTTCAGCCCAGTTGGCGTCCTGCTCCAGCTGTCGGGGCGAGACGTTGATGCTCATCCCGAGGTCCGGACCCTTCTGCTGAAGTCGGGCCAGCGCTGCGCAGGCCTCCTCGAGCACCCAACGGCCGAGCGGGACGATCAGATCCGTTTGCTCCACAGCCGCCACGAAGGAGCCCGGTGGCAGCAGGCCCTTGCTCGGGTGCTGCCAGCGCAGCAGCGCCTCGAAGCCGACGACGTACCGGTCAGCGAGCGTCACCTCGGGCTGGTAGTGCAGGACCAGCTGCTGACCCGCAAGCGCTTCCTCGAAGTCCACGTGCGCCTGGCGGGTGAGCGTTGCGGCGACGTGCACGCGCGGCTGGCCCGCCGGCACAGCTCGGGGTGTCGTTGCCCGCAGTGGCACCGCCACGCGACCGTTGCGGCCGCGGGCCGGCGCCACCCGCGGTCGTGCCCCCCGAGCCCGCTGCGGGGGGGTTCTCGCGCGCAAGGCTGCACCCGGCCGTGGCCGACGCACCAACACGTGCAAGACCATCATGCAGACCGCGGCGGTGAACGGCAGTGACAGCCACATGAAGCTCATGCCAGCGCCTCCCGGGCCGTCGCGGCGACGAGCTCGGCGCCCAGCCCCTCGGCAGCGCACAGGCGATCGCGGCCCTCGCGTTTGGCCCGATACAAGGCCGCGTCGGCCGCCGCGAGCAGCCCGTCGGCGTCGAGGGCGTGCAGCGGATACGTCGCGACGCCAGCGCTTGCGGTGACCGGCGCGCACCCCACGTCCGCGGTGGCGGCCCGGCGCAGCCGCTCACCCAGGGCAGCAGCTTCGTCGGCACCGCACCCGGGCAGGATGATGGCGAACTCCTCACCGCCGTAGCGCGCGGGGAGATCGAATGCGCGGGAGTTGGTGTCCAGTGCCGTGGCGATCGCCCGCAGCACATCGTCACCGACCTGGTGCCCGTAGGTGTCATTGAGGTGCTTGAAGTGGTCGATGTCCAGCATGACCAGGCTGACCTGACTCG
>SKPY01000533.1 GCA_007119305.1 Nitriliruptorales bacterium | reverse complement strand
CCGCGGTGAGCACGAGGCCGGCGTAGAGCACCCCCACGTAGGGCGTCTCGCGCCGTCCGAGCTCCGCCACGACGGGGGTCATGACGTCGGCCGCGATGCGCGCCACGAGGTCAGCGCCGACTGCCGGCACCGGCGTGTAGGCCCCCATGCCCCCGGTGTTGGGCCCGGCATCGCCGTCGAGCGCGCGCTTGTAGTCCTGGGCGGGCACGAGGGGGACGAGCCGCTGGCCGTCGCACAGGCCGAGCAGCGACACCTCAGGCCCCTCGAGGTACTCCTCCAGCACCACCCTCGCGCCGGCTGCGCCGAAGACCTGCTCGACCATCGCCTCGTCGATCGCGGCCTCGGCTTCGACGCGCGTCGCGCAGATCCGCACCCCCTTGCCCGCCGCCAGCCCGTCGGCCTTGACCACGAAGGGGGGCGCGAAGCCCGCGAGCGCCGCCTTCGCCTGCGCAGCGTCAGTGCCGGTCCAGTACGCGGCCGTGGGCACCCCCGCGGCGGCCATGAGCTCCTTGGCGAACGCCTTCGAGCCCTCGATGCGGGCGGCGGCCGCGGTCGGACCGAAGGCCGCGAACCCCGCGTCGGCGAGCGCGTCCACCGCTCCGGCCACGAGCGGGGCCTCCGGGCCCACGACGACGAGGTCTGCTCCCTCGGCGCGGGCCACCTCGACGATCGCCTCCGGCTCCGCACGCGTAAGCGCTCGCACCTCGGCATCCGCGGCGATGCCCGCATTGCCCGGCGCGCACACGACCCGCTCGACCGAGGCGGAGCGGGCCAGGGCCCAGCACAACGCGTGCTCGCGGCCGCCGCTGCCGACGACGAGGACCCTCACCCCCACATCCCGGGGTCAGTCCGGCGCTGTCCGAGCACGCGCGCTCAGCCCCGTTCCAGCGTCTGGGTGCGGGCAGGGCCCACCGACACCCAGCGGATCGGCACGCCCGCCAGCTGTTCGAGGCGGTCGACGTACGCCTGCGCCTCCTTGGGCAGGTCGTGGTAGTGCGTCACCGCCGTGATGTCGGTGCGCCAGCCGGGCAGCGTCTCGTAGACCGGCTCGGCGTGATGGAAGATCGACTGGTGCGGCGGGAAGTGCTCGTACTCCTCACCCTGGTAGCGGTAGGCGCGGCAGACCTTCAGCTCGTCGAACTCGCTCAGCACGTCGAGCTTGGTGAGGAAGTGCTCCGTCAGCCCGTTCACGCGGGCGGCGTAGCGGGCGAGCACCGCGTCGAACCAGCCCACCCGCCGGCGCCGGCCGGTGGTCGTGCCGAGCTCCTTGCCGACGTCGGCCATGCGCCGGCCGATGTCGGCCTCCTCCGGCCCGCCCTTGGCGAGACACCCGAGCGCCCCCTCCACCGGCAGCTCGGTCGGGAAGGGGCCCGTGCCCACCCGGGTGACGTACGCCTTCGTGATGCCGATGACCCGCCCGACGTGCTTCGGCCCGAGCCCGGAGCCGGTGAGCGCCCCACCGGCGACCGGGTTCGACGACGTCACGAACGGATACGTGCCGTGGTCGAGGTCGAGCAGCGTGCCCTGCGCGCCCTCGAGCAGCACGGTCTCGCCCGCCTCGAGCGCGTCGTGCAGCAGCGCCATCGTGTCGGCGATGTAGGGGCGGAGGCGCTCCGCATAGACCGTGTACTCGGTTTCGATGTCCGCAGCCTTCATCGGCATGCGGTTGTACACGCGCGACAGCAGCGCGTTCTTCTCCTTCAGCACGACGTCGAGCTTCTGGCGGAAGATCTTCATGTCGTACAGGTCCTGCACCCGCAGTCCCACCCTGGCCGCCTTGTCCGCGTAGCAGGGCCCGATGCCGCGCTTCGTCGTGCCGAGCTTCTGCCGCCCGAGGTGGCGTTCGGTGACCGCGTCGAGCTCGCGGTGGTACGGCATGATGAGGTGCGCGTTGCCGCTGATCTTCAGCTGCGACACGTCGAGACCCTGCGCCAGGAGCTCGTCGAGCTCATCGAGCAGCACCCCGGGATCCACGACGACCCCGTCACCGATCACCGGGGTCACGCGGGGGTACATGACGCCGCTCGGCACGAGGTGCAGCTTGAGGACGGTGTTGCCCACGACGATCGTGTGGCCGGCGTTGTTGCCGCCCTGGTAGCGCACCACGTAGTCGACGTCGTCGGCGAGCAGGTCCGTCGCCTTGCCCTTGCCCTCGTCCCCCCACTGGGTGCCGACGATGACGAGTGCCTCCCCGGGGGCCGCTCCCATCCGCTGGGGCGTCATGGGTGCGGCTCAGCGCTCCAGGCGGAAGCGGATGCGCACGTGGGTGTGATACTCGGCGATCTCGTTGTCCTCGACGATCGCCGAGGTCTCGAGGACGTCGAAGCCCTCGATCCCCCGCAGGGTCTTGCCCGCCTCCTCGAGCGCCTTGCTCGCTGCATCCCGCCACGAGTCGGTGGACACCCCGACGAGATCGATGGTCTTGATCACGGCCATGGGACCGCTGCTCCTCGCGCTGTCGTCCTCGTGGCACTCGCCACGCCAGCCGCCCGCAGCACACCCGCCGGCGGCGCCGCAAGCCTAGCGTGTCCACGCCGCCCCGCGAAGATGGGCCGAACGACCCTGTGGGGCGGCCCCCCAGGACGGGTAGCATCCCGAAGAGCGCACGTCACCAACGTCACGCCTGGGAGGTCCGTCGATGACCACCGCCACATCACCCACCGATCGGATCGTCGAGCTGCTCGGCGACGACGCCGACGAGCTGCTGAACTACAAGTCGAAGGCGATCGATGCCTCGCTGCTGCACCTGCCCGGCCCCGACTTCGTCGACCGGGTGTGGGCCGGCAGTGACCGGTCCAGCCGCGTGCTGCGCAACCTGCAGTGGCTGTTCGAGAACGGCCGGCTCGCCGGCACCGGCTACGTGAGCATCCTGCCCGTCGACCAGGGCATCGAGCACTCGGCCGGCGCGAGCTTTGCGAAGAACCCCATCTACTTCGACCCCGAGAACATCATCCGCCTCGCCGCGGAGGGCGGATGCAACGCCGTCGCCTCGACGTTCGGGGCGCTGGGCGCCACCGCCCGCAAGTGGGCGCACAAGATGCCCTTCATCGTGAAGATGAACCACAACGAGCTGCTCACGTACCCGAACAGCTACGACCAGATCATGTTCGGCACCGTCCGCGAGGCCTGGAACATGGGAGCGGCCGGCGTCGGCGCCACGATCTACTTCGGCAGCCCGGAGTCGAACCGCCAGCTCATCGAGGTCGCCGAGGCGTTCCAGGAAGCGCACGACCTCGGCATGTTCACCGTCCTGTGGTGCTATCTGCGCAACCCGGCGTTCAAGGTCGATGGCACGGACTACCACGTGGCCGCGGACCTCACCGCCCAGGCCAACCACCTCGGCGTCACGATCGAGGCCGACATCATCAAGCAGAAGCTGCCCGAGAACAACGGCGGCTACCGGGTGCTCAGCCAGGAGAGCTCGTACGGCAAGTTCGACGAGCGCATCTACACCGACCTCACGTCCGACCACCCGATCGACCTGTGCCGCTACCAGGTCGCGAACTGCTACATGGGCCGCGCCGGCCTCATCAACTCCGGCGGCGCCTCCGCCGGTGAGAGCGACCGCGCCGACGCGGCCCGCACCGCCGTCATCAACAAGCGCGCAGGCGGCATGGGGCTCATCAGCGGCCGCAAGGCGTTCCAGCGCCCGTTCGAGCAGGGCGTCGACCTGCTGAACACGATCCAGGACGTCTACCTCTCCGACGAGGTCACCGTCGCCTGACACCTGGCGGCCAGCCACCGCCGCCGCACGCTGGCGCCGCAGGGCACCCACCGCCCTGCGGCGCTCGCGTGTGCGCGCCGCATCCTCGGAGCCCCGCACCCCGGCCCCCGCCTCCCCCCACGAGGTTGCAGCGCCCGCGCGGCATCCT
>SKPY01000350.1 GCA_007119305.1 Nitriliruptorales bacterium | reverse complement strand
GCCCCCACGACGGCACGGACCTGCCCGCTGCGGCTGAGCGCGAGCACCTGGGCACCGGCCCGGCGCGCTTCGGCGGCCCGCGCCTTGGCGCCCCGGGGCAGCCCAGCGGTGACGTCCGTGAACGGCTCGAGCGTCCAACCACCGGCAGCGCGCGTCGCCGTCGGCTCGTCGGGGTCGAGGAGACGCTCGGCGGCAGCCAGGAGACGGGTCTCGTCGCCGCCGCCGACCGGTACCACGGACCCGATCTCCCAGCGTCCCGTGACGAGCACGTCGCTGTCGACCACGACGGTGTCGACGCGGTCGAGGCGGCGCAGCGCGGCCGCGTCGAGCGGGACGACCCCCCGGGCGGCGAGCGTGCGGCCGAGCTGAGCCGCGAACGCCTCACGGCCGAGCCGGGCGGCCTTGGGTACGCCGGCCAGGACCACGTCCGCGGCGCGGCGCGGGTCGCGGGTCACGGCGAGAAGGCCGAAGAAGGCGCCGAACGAGGCCAACCCGATGCGCTCGGAGGCGATCTCGACGGGGCCCTTGGGGAACGGCACGGGGCGGGGCCCGACGTCCGGCGGATCGATGGGCACGTCGCTGTGGACCGCGTAGAACTCCGGCTCGCGCTCGTTCCAGACCCGCTGGCGGGCGCGGACCTCGCTCAGCACGGAGGCGTGATGCGCCGCATCCACCAGCGCGCCGAAGGGTCCCTGACCGACGCCGTTGGCGAGGGCGCTGCCGAGCGGCAGGAGCAGGTCGGCGGCGCGCTTGCCGAGCAGGCGGTCGGCGTGGCGGCGCAGCATGGGGTTGTGGTCGACGACCGAGACGAGGCCGACGAGCTCGATGGGCACCCGGGCGACTCGGGCGACCCGGCCGGCGACGGCCCAGCCGAGGCTCAGGACCGAGCCGCTGAGCGCGGCGATCGCCCGGTGCGCTGGCTCGGGGTCGGCGGGATGCTCGGCCCGGTCCTCGAGATCCCAGGTCCCCCGTTCCTCAGCGCGCGAGGGCTTGCCGACCCCGTGGAGCTGCTCGACGGCCTCGATGACCCCGACGAGGGTGCCGACGGTGCGCTCCCCGCCGTCGAACGCGACGGCGACCCGGCTGGTGAGCGCGTTGACCTCGGCCCAGCGCACGGACGGCAGCTGCTCGAGGGACTGCTGGAGGGCGTGCCGCAGGCGGCTCCCGCGAGCATCGTCGTCGACGATGCCGTGGACCTCGATCTGGGCATGGTCGACGTCGTCGTCCTCCCACACGCGCCGGTGGGTGCCAAGGCTGTCCTGGATGAGGTCGACGCCCTCCTCGACGACGTCGTCGACCATGTGCTCGAGGAGCTCCACGCCCTCCTCGATCTCCCCCGCCGCGGTCGCCACGATGCGACTCACCTCGTCGCGCCAGGCCCCGGCGTCCTCGGATGCAGCCGCACCTGCCTGCCCGCCGGAGCTGTCCCGGAGCGGTCGGCTCAGCAGCTCGAGGGGCTTCGCTGCCAACGTGACGGGCTGGGCGGCCAGGGCGAGACAGCCGCGTACCAGGCCCCATCCTGGCACTCCCATCGTTCTCCTCGGTCACATGCGCGGGCGGTGGTCCTGTCAGCCGTGCCGCTGGTCGCGACGCATCGTTAGCCTCGCGCAACGACGGCTGGCCCAAACCCCCGATCCCGTTCGCGGGCGTGGCCCGCATCGGGACCCGTGGCCCGCACCAGTCCCGTGGCCCGCATCAGATCCGCGGTTCGAGCACGAACATGCGCGGGGTCCGTCCGCTGCGCTGCACGTAGGTCTCGTACGCGGGCCACACCTCGTTGAAGCGTCGCCACAGGCGATCGCGCTCGGCGCCCTCGGCGAGCCGCGCACGCACGGGCAGCGGATGACCGTCGACGGTGACGAGCGCGTCGGGGTGGGCGAGAAGGTTCGCGGACCATGCGGGATGGTGGGGCTTGCCGAAGTTCGTCGCCAGCAGGGCGAAGCGATCGCCCTCGCGCACGTACGCGACCGGAGTGGCACGCGGTTGGCTGCTGCGACGCCCCACCGTGGTCAGCATGAGCGTCGGCAGGAACAGCTGCCCCACGCGGAGGCGTCCGCCCGACAGACGGTGGGCGAGCCGATCCACCGGCGGTGCGAGGACCGGCATCACCACCCCGAACACGCGCGTGCGGCCGAAGCGTCGCAGGGCGCGCACATGCAGGTCCATGCGCTGCATCGTGGCACGCTCGTGGGGCCGCAGCCAGTCGGCGCAGCGGGTCGGGCGCGCCGGGTCGAGCGCTGCGGGTCGGGCGCTGGGCAGGCCTCGTGCCAGACGCCGTGCTGGGCCGGGCCCCGGCAGGGGGGTGGTCTCAACCCCCTCGTCGGGGGTACGCGCCTCGATCCCGACGGGCGTACGGTCGGGTGGATGCACCGGCGGCGATGGCTCGCCGCGGCGGTCACGGTGCAGCCGGGGTGGGCGTTGCCGGTACGAGGGCGGAAGGGACAGACGTGACGGCGCATGACGAGCTCGACGTGACGCTTGTGCTGGCGGCGGATCCCGAGACCGACGACCGGGAGCTGGAGCAGGTGACGGCGCAGCTGCGCCGGCAGCTGCTCGAGCTCGACGTCGAGTCCGTCGAGCGGGTGCGCGGCGGGGACGTGCCGGAAGGAGCCAAGCCCGTCGACGTCACGGCCATCGGATCGCTGGCGGTGACCCTCAGCCCCACGGTGCTGAAGTCGCTGCTCGCGATGGTCGAGCAGTGGATGGCGAACCGGCGGACGAGCAGCGTCACGGTCGTGATCGACGGCGACACCATCGAGCTCGACAACGCCAGCAGGGCCGAGCAGGAGCAGCTGGTGGAGCTGTTCCTCGCCAGACACGGAGCCGGGTGACCGAACCATGGCTGCCGCGCGCGACGCCCTGATCATCGCGACCGGCACGTACGAGGACGAGGCCCTGCGGCAGCTGCGCTCACCGGCGCAGGACGCGGCCGCGCTGAGCCGCGTTCTGCGGGACCCCGACATCGGCGCGTTCGAGGTGCAGCAGGTCATCGACCAGAGCGAGGG
This sequence comes from Nitriliruptorales bacterium, assembly GCA_007119305.1. Taxonomy (GTDB): domain Bacteria; phylum Actinomycetota; class Nitriliruptoria; order Euzebyales; family Egibacteraceae; genus SKPY01. The sequence continues at coordinate 869 of SKPY01000350.1, read as the reverse complement.
CCAGCTGCGGCGCGAGATCCACCGCTTCTTCGTTAACCGCCGTCTCAAGGACGTCCTGCTCGTGCACCTGTCCTGCCACGGCGTCAAGGACGACGACGGCCGCCTGTACTTCGCCGGCACCGACACACGCCGGGACGCGCTCGAGGTGACGGCGGTGTCCGCGGCGTTCCTGAACGAGCAGATGGAGCGCTGCCGCGCGCGCTCGATCGTGCTGCTCCTCGACTGCTGCTACGCCGGAGCCTTCAAGGCCGGCTCCAAGGGGGACACGGGCGTGCACCTGAAGGAGAACCTCGAAGGGCGCGGCCGCGCGATCCTCACCGCCTCGAACGCCATCGAGTACGCCTGGGAGGGCGACCACCTGGAGGGCGAGGGCGAGCCGTCGGTGTTCACCGCCGCGATCGTCGAGGGCCTGGAGACCGGCGCGGCCGACCGCGACCTCGACGGCCGCGTGTCGATCAGCGACCTGCACGAGCACGTCACCGAGCGCATGCTCGAGCGCGGCTCGCGCCAGACGCCGCTCAAGTGGGAGCTCGGGATCGAGGGCGGGCTCTACATCGCTCGCACCGCCCGGGCGGAGTCTGCGCTGCCGCTGGAGCTCGAGGTGGCGCTCGAGGACCCACTCCCCGAGACGCGCGCCGACGCGGTCGCCGGGCTCGTCCCGCTGCTGCGCAGCGGCCAGCCCGGCGTGGCGGACGCCGCACGCACGGCGTTGGTGCGCCTGGCCGACGACGACAGCCTGAGGGTGCGGGGTGTGGCGGCGACCGCCCTGGCGGACATCGACCTCCGCGTGCGCCACGGCACCCCGGCCGGCGGGGACGACATCGTGCTCGACCCGCCCACCGACACGTCGGCGAGCGGGCCGCCCCGCG
>SKPY01000474.1 GCA_007119305.1 Nitriliruptorales bacterium | reverse complement strand
CTGCTCGACGCACTCCTCGCGGTACTCGACCCTGACAGCTCGGCCACGCTACCCGGCAGCTTCGGCGCGCCGGGTGCGGACTGACCCGTCCGGCTGGGTACATCTGCCGTCAAGGATGTCGTACCGCGCGGAGGAGGTGCGTGGCCTCATCACCGCAGCCCTGACGTTGACCGAGCAGGGGCGCGCGGAGCTCGCCCGCCGACCGAGGTGGCTGTGCAGGTCGTGCCTGCGCACGCCTGCGCCCGCCTGAGGGGTCCTGAGGAGCCTGCCGACAGCTGGTGGTCGAGGCTGCGGCAGGCGCGCACGCCCTACGGAGTAACGGTTGTGGCGCCAGACCCTCTACCATGCTCGGGCTAGGGACATCCCGCGCGGTCGGAGCAACCCAAGGGAGCCGGAGTGGCAACGGTGCTGGCGGTCGACGACGACCACGTCATTCGTGGTCTGCTCGAGGTCAATCTCGAGATGGAGGGCCATGAGGTCGTCACGGCCGTCGACGGTCGCGACGCGCTGAACAAGGTCGCGGCGGACCCGCCGGACCTCATCATCCTCGACGTCATGATGCCAAACGTGAACGGCTGGCAGGTCGCCGAGCGCTTGAAGAGCGATGCGGCCACGCGCAACATCCCCATCATCTTCCTCTCGGCGCGGGCCATGGAAGCCGACGTGCGCAAGGGCAACGACATCGGCGTTGAGTCCTACGTCACCAAGCCGTTCGACCCCATCGACCTGATGGAGCTCGTCCGGCGGCTGCTCGAGGAACGTGCCTCGTGACCAGGATGGTCGGGCCGGAAGAGCTCGCCCGCAGCGTGCGGGAGGCCCTGCACGACGCCGGGCTGCCCGACCGCGAGCCGGAGTTCGAGCGGCCCCGTAACCGCGCGCACGGGGACTGGTCGACCAACGTCGCGCTCGCGCTCGCCAAGCCTGTCGGTACCCCCCCGCGCGAGGTGGCGCAGCGGATCGTCGACCATCTCGACATGCCGTCCGGGGTCGAGCGGGTCGAGGTCGCTGGGCCCGGGTTCGTGAACTTCCACCTCGCACAGGACGCCCTTGCCGAGATCGTCCGCAACGCGGTGCGCGAAGGCGACGCCTGGGGGCGGGGCGGTGACGGCGCGGGCCGTCGGGTCAACGTCGAGTTCGTCTCCGCCAACCCCACCGGGCCGCTCCACGTGGGACACGGTCGGCAGGCGGCGATCGGCGACGCGGTCGCGAGCCTGCTCGACGCCACCGGCTGGGTCGTCGAGCGCGAGTACTACTTCAACGACGCCGGCACGCAGATGGCTCACTTCGGCGCGAGCGTCAGGGCCGCCATGCGCGGCGAGGACCCCCCCGAGGGCGGGTACCGCGGCACCTACATCACCGAGCTCGCCGCAGAGCTTCAAGCCGACGGCGTAGCCGAAGACGAGATCGGTGAGGCCGCCTACCAGCGCATGCTGACCCGCATCAAGGGCACGCTCGCCGCCCTCGGAGTCGAGTTCGACACCTACTTCGGCGAACGCAGCCTGCACGAATCCGGAGCGGTCAGCGAGGTGGTCGAGCGCCTGCGGACGTCCGGGCACGCCTACGAGCACGAAGGCGCGGTCTGGCTGAACACGAGCAAGTTCGGCGACGACAAGGACCGCGTGCTCATCCGTGCGAACGGGCAGCCGACGTACTTCGCCGCTGACTGCGCGTATCTCGCGCACAAGATCGCCCGTGGGTTCGATCACTGCATCTACGTGCTCGGGTCGGACCACCACGGCTACGTCGCCCGCATGAAGGCGATCGCGCAGGCCGACGGCGTCGAGCCCGAACGGGTCGAGATCATCATCCACCAGTTCGTGAACCTGTTCCGCGCCGGCGAGGCCGTGCGCATGAGCAAGCGAACCGGCGACATCATCACCTTCGACGAGCTGATCGAGGAGGTCGGTGCCGACGCCGCCCGTTACACGTTCCTGCGCTTCTCCAACGACGTGACGATCGACTTCGACATCGCCGAGGTCGTCAGGCAACACCGCGAGAACCCCGTCTACTACGTGCAGTACTCCCACGCCCGGATCGCGGGGATCATGCGCACCGCTCGTGAGCGCGGTGTCCAGCCGGGACTCGTCGACGACGCGCCCCTCGGGGTGCTGGTCCATGACACGGAGCAGGAGCTCATCCGCCGCATCGGCACCTACCCCGAGGTCGTGGCTGACGCCGCGGCAGAACGGGCGCCGCACAAGGTGGCTCGCTACGCCGAGAGCCTCGCAGAGGCGTTCCACCGCTTCTACACGGAGTGCACCGTCGTGGGCAGCGATGACGAGCTCACCAGGGCGCGCTACTGGCTGGTCGTCGCGAGTCGCCAGACGCTCGTGAACGCGCTCGGGACGCTCGGCGTGTCGGCGCCGGACCGGATGTGAACACCCCCTTCCCCCGCACGGCCGTGTTCCAGGACGGGCGACTGTGCTCGCTGGGAGGGGTCGACGTGGCCGCGCTCGCCGGCGACTTCGGCACCCCGCTGTACGTGCTCGACCGCGCCGAGCTGGTCGGGCGCATGCACGAGTGGCGGGACGCGTTCGGCCCGGACGGCACCGTGGCCTACGCGGGCAAGGCCCTGCTCGTCCTCGCCGTGGCCCAGCTCGTCGACGCCGCGGGCCTGCACCTCGACGTCGCGAGCGCCGGTGAGCTGCACACCGCGCTGCGGGCCGGCTTCCCCGCGGAGCGGCTGTTCCTGCATGGCAACAACAAGTCGGTTGCCGAGCTTGAGCAGGCGGTCGACGCCGGCGTGGGACGCGTGGTCGTCGACAGCTCGAGCGAGCTGGGGCGGCTCGCAGCGCTCGCGGACAGCCGCGGGCAAACGGTGGGGGTCCTCCTGCGCGTCACCCCCGGCATCGCCGCCGGGGGGCACGACTTCATCCGCACCGGAGGCAACGACTCGAAGTTCGGTTTCAGCGTCTCCGCGGGGCTGGCCGAGGAGGCGATCGGGCGCGCGCTCGCCGCACCGCACCTCGACGTGCATGGCCTGCACTGCCATCTGGGGAGTCAGATCACCACCCCCGATGCGTTCGTCGCGGCCGTGGACATCATGGTCGAGGTCATGGCCCGGGTTCGGGACCGCCACGGGGTCGTGCTCGACGAGCTCAACGTCGGTGGCGGGCTCGCCATCGTCTACGAGCCCGCCGACGAGGCGCCGGTGTCCGTTGAGGAGCACGCCAGGGTGCTGCGTGCGGCCCTGGCCGCCGCGTGCACGGGTTGCGACCTGCCCGTGCCGAGGCTCGTCGTCGAACCTGGGCGGGCGATCGCCGGCCCGGCCGGGGTGACGCTGTACACGGTCGGGACGGTCAAGGACATCCCAGGCGTGCGTACCTATGCGGCCGTGGACGGAGGCTTGAGCGACAACCTGCGGCCGGCGCTGTACGGCGCCCGGTACACGTTCGCGCCGGCCGGACCCGGCGCTCCGGTGCACCGGCAGCGTCCCGTGACGGTCGCCGGCAAGCACTGCGAGTCAGGCGACGTGCTCGGACGTGACGTCGCACTGCCGGCTGGCCTCGCCGAGGGGGACCTCCTCGCGGTCGCCGCCACGGGCGCGTACGGCCAGGCGATGGCGTCGAACTACAACCGCCTGCCGCGGCCCGCGATGGTGCTCGTGGGCGACGGCGAGGTCCGCCTCATCCTGCGCCGCGAGACGCTCGACGACGTGCTGTCCCACGACGTGGCGCTGGACGACCTGTGAGTCCGGCGGCACGTTGCCGCCACGCCGGCGTGCTCAGCGGCGACGGCCGCCACCCCCGCGGGAGCGCGAACCGCCTCCGCGCGAGCGCGAGCCCCCGCTGCTCACCCTCACTCAGGATATCCGAGGTGACCTTGGTAAGCTTGGTCTGAGGATCGACCTCGAATTCGGCCTTGGTCTGCCCGCTCTTGCGCG
>SKPY01000524.1 GCA_007119305.1 Nitriliruptorales bacterium | reverse complement strand
TCGGCAAGGTCGATGCGCTCCCGGACGATCTCCTCCAGTGACTTGGTGTCGACGTCGTGGATCACCGGCACGATGAGGCCATCGTCGAGCGCGACGGCGATGCCCACGGACACTCGGCGGTGGCGGATCACTCCGTCCGCGTCGAGGGTCGCGTTGAGCTTGGGGTGCTCGCGCAGGACGCGAGCCGCCCCCTCGACGAGAAGATCGGTGTAGGTCACGCGCAACCCGGTCGCCTCGCCTCCGGGTTCCTGTTCCTTGAGTCTGTTGCGGTGGGCCACGAGCCCGCTGGCATCCATCTGGCGGGTGACGGTCACCTGCGCGGTCTCGCGGACGCTTTCGGCCATCCGCCGGGCGACTACCGCGCGGATGCCGGTGAACGGCACGGCTTCACCGTCGGCTTCCCGGCGCGCGGCGGCCGCTGGGGCGGCTTCCACTCCGCGCGGTGCAGCCTCGGCGGCACGGTCCACGTCTTTGCTCGTGATGCGCCGCCCCGGCTGCGCCGGCTCGACGGTGGCGAGGTCGACGCCGAGTTCACGGGCGCGTTTGCGCGCCGCGGGGCTAGCTCGCGGGCCGGCGGGGGTCTCTCTCGCTGTCGGCTTCGCCGCCGGCCGCTCGAGCCGGTCCTCGACCACCTGTGCCGCCGGCCGTTCGGGCCGGCCCTCGGCCACCTGCGCCGCCGGCTCCGATTCGCCGGCGGCGCGACTCACGGTCGACTGCGGCTCGGTCTGGGGCGCCTCGCCAGGCGCGGTGATCACGACGAGCGTCGTGCCGACGGCCACGTCCTCGCCTTCGGCGACCTGCGGCGGGCCGAGCACGCCTGACGCGGGCGCGGTCACCTCCGAGTCGATCTTCTCGCTGGAGATCTCGGCGATGACCTCGCCCTCGGCGACCTCGTCGCCGGCGTGCTTGTGCCAGGCCACGAGCGTGCCGGACTCCATGCTCATGCCCATCTTGGGCATGGGAATCTCGGTCACCATGGCAGCGCTCCCTACTCGAGCGTGCGCCGGACGGCGGTCGCGATGCGCTCTGGCGAGGGTAGGTAGAGGTCTTCGAGTGCCGGTGAGAACGGCACCGGTGTGTGGGGTGCCGTCACCATCTGCGGTGGGCCGTCTAGATGGTCGAAGGCCTCGCTCGCAGCGAGCGCGAGCAGGTCGGTGGCCATGCTGCAACGAGGGTGGTCCTCGTCGACCACGACGAGCCGCCCCGTCCTGCGGACCGAGGCAAGGATCGTCTCGGTGTCGAGCGGGGAGAGGGTGCGCGGGTCGATGACCTCGACCTCCACGCCTTCGAGGGCCAGCGTGCCGGCGGCCTCGAGCGCCACGTGGACCATGCGCCCGATCGCCACGATCGTGGCCTCGTCGCCTTCGCGCTTGACGTCGGCCACGCCGAGCGGGACGACGTACTCGCCTTCCGGAACCTCGCCAGGAGTGTCGTAGAGGAGCTTGTTCTCACAGAACACCACCGGGTCGTCGTCGCGAATCGCCGCAGCGAGCAGACCCTTGGCGTCTGCAGGCGTCGACGGCACCACGACCTTGAGCCCAGGGAAGTGCGTGAAGACCGAGTAGTGGCTTCCGGAGTGCTGAGCGGCCGCGCGGAACCCCGCGCCGACCATCGTGCGCAGCACCATCGGAACCTTGGCGCGGCCGCCGAACATGTAGCGCAGCTTGCCGCCCTGATTGTAGATCTGGTCGAAGCAGACACCGAAGAAGTCGATGAACATCAGCTCGGCGACGGGGCGCAGCCCCGAGGCCGCGGCGCCGACGGACGCCCCGATGAACCCGGACTCCGAGATCGGGGTGTCGAAGACCCGGTTGCGGCCGAAGCGTTCGACCAGACCCTTGGTGACCCCGAGGACGCCTCCCCAGGCCCCGGCCTGCTCGAACCCCTCCACACCGGCTCCGCCGGCGATGTCCTCGCCGAGGAGAATGACGGTCTCGTCGCGCTCCATCTCCTGCACGAGCGCTTCGTTGATCGCCTCTCGGAACGTGAGCGTGCGTGTGGCAACGGTGCTCATCGGTGGCCTCCCTACCCTTCGTAGCTCACGTAGACGTCTTCGAGCAGGGCCTTCGCCTCCGGGTACGGGCTCTCCTTCGCAAAGGCCACGGCCTCCTCGACCGCCTGCTCGCAGCGGGCGTCGATCGCGTCGAGGTCCGCACGGTCGGCGGTCCCGATTGCCTCGAGCTTCGAGGCGAACTGCGCGATCGGGTCGCGTTTGCGCACCTCGGCGTCTTGCTCCTTGGTGCGGTAGGTCAGGGGGTCGCCCTCGAAGTGGCCGTAGTAGCGCCACGTCTGGGCTTCCACCAGGGACGGGCCCTGCCCGTCGCGGGCGCGACGAACGGCCTCGCCGACCGCTTCGTGCACCGCGACGACGTCGAGGCCGTCGATTGTCACTCCCGGCATTCCGTAGGCGTTGGCACGCTCGGCGATGTCGGCCACCGAGGCGTGGTACTCCACCGGCGTGGACTCGGCGAAGCCGTTGTTCTCGCAGACGAACACGATCGGCAGCTCCCAGATCGCAGCGAGGTTCATGGCTTCGTGGCTGGTTCCCTGCTCGGCGGCGCCGTCGCCGAAGAAGCAAACAGCGACCCCGCCGGTGCGGAGGAGCTTGGCCGCGAGCGCCGCCCCGGCGGCCAGCGGTGGGCCGCCGCCGACGATGCCGTTGGCACCGAGCATCCCCTTGTCGACGTCGGCGATGTGCATGGACCCGCCTTTGCCCCGGCAGGCCCCGGTCGCACGGCCGTACAACTCGGCCATCATGGACTTGACGTCCACGCCCTTGGCGATGCAGTGACCGTGCCCCCGGTGGGTCGACGTGATTGCGTCGCGATCGTCGAGGTGAGTGCACACGCCGACCGCAACGGCCTCTTCACCTGCGTAGAGGTGGACGAACCCGGGCAGCTCCCCTTGGGCGAACAGCCGCGCGGCCCGGTCTTCGAAGGTGCGAATCAGCACCATCCTCTCGTACATGTCGAGCGCCGTGGATCGTGAGAGTTCCAACAGCGGACACCTCCCTTAGACAGGGTGGGGTCACTGTCGAAAAGCCCTCACGGCACCACCGGCGCCGTGGAGAGCCACGCCACCAGCCCCACCCGGAGTGGGACAGCCCGAACGTGCACCGCGCAGCCGCACGAGCGCCAGAGGCGTTCGGCCCGCTACCGCAACGCCGTCGGGCCTTCCAACGTCCGCGTAGTGCGCCCATGACACGAACGGGATGCTCACGGCTATGTCGTGCCGCAGTGGTGACGAGGCAGCCGTCGGCCAGGTCGTCGCGCTGCGCGCTGCGCTTCTTCAGTCGGTGAGCTCGAACGTCCCGGCGATGGCGTCGGTGATGTCGTTGTAGTGGTCGACCCGGTCCGTCGACAGCGTGAAGTGAACGACCCACGTTTGGCTGGCGCTTCCGGGGACGCGGTACTCGATGTCGGTGACCGATTCGTCGCCCGGCTCCAAGGGCACCATGTAGGAGACCTTGGTCCCGGCACCTGGTCGCATGTCGATCGGTTCGGACTCGAAACCCGTCGCGTCCTCGCCCCAAATGTCTCGCACGTCCTGCTCGGCGGTCTCGGGGTCAGCAGCGACATACGGCAGTCGCATGACTACGCCGGTGGTCACCCAATCACTATCAAGAGAGAGCGGCGAGACGTCGACCATGACGAACCGCCCCCCGTCAGGGCCGAGATCGATCCACGACAAGTCCACCCCTGGACCCAGCGCCTCCTCGCCCTGACGCAAGCCCTCGGGGGTGTTTGCGAAGGTGACCCACCCTTCGGGGTAGCCAATCGAGAACCCTTCCGCCTCATCGGTGTGCAGCAGGAAGCCCTCGGGGAGCCCCGCCTGGTCGTGAGTCGACTGGTCGGCACGGAACAACGAGGGCCACAGTGAGACGCCGAGCG
>SKPY01000528.1 GCA_007119305.1 Nitriliruptorales bacterium | reverse complement strand
CCGCCCCGCCGCCCCCGGCAGCCCCGGAGGCCGACGACGCCTTCGGTCGCGGCGACCACGAGGTGGGGCCCACCCTCTCACCCCCCCGCACCCGCGCGGCGGCGGAGGAGGCGTTGCTGCGGGAACGCCTCGGCGGCCTGGCCTCGCTGGTGCTGCCCTCCGGCCCCGCCATCGAAGCGTGTGCCCGCCCGCCCACCGCGGTCGAGCCGGCGACCGGCGAGCAGGTCGACGCCGTCAGCGCTGAGACCGAGGCGCTGCGCGAGCTCGATCTCGTCGAGCCGATCGACGTGCGCCTGCTCGACGCCTCCGAGATGGTCGAGGAGGTGGAGGAGCGCTTCGCCCGCCGGGGCGACCCGGAGCGCATCGCCATCGAGGAGCGCGTCCTCGTCGCGCTGGGTGCGATCAGCCCGGCAACCGACCTCGCCGAGCTGCGGGTGGTCGCCTTCGCCGAGCAGGTCTCCGGGCTCCACGCCGGCGGTGACAGCCTCGTGCTGTTGCGCACGGACGATCCGGCGAGCCTCAGCCCGCTCGAGCGCACCGTGCTCGCCCACGAGATCGAGCATGCCCTCACCTTCCAGCACCTCGGCCGCCCCGGCCAGCACCGCGACGGCGGCGAGCACGCTGACGAACGCCGTGCCTCGCTCGCGGTCGTCGAGGGCAGCGCGACGCTCACGATGCTCCAGTACGCGCGGGAGGTGCTCGACCCGGCGGACCGGGTGCGCCTGCGAAACGAGCTGCTCGAACGCGCGCGCGAGGACGCGCTCGCGGCCTACACCCCGTATCTGCTCGCCGAGCTGCGCTTTCCCTACACCGAAGGCCTGCGCTTCGTCTGCGCGCTCTGGCGCGAGGGCGGCTGGGAGGCGGTCGATGCCGTCTACGCGAACCCGCCCGCGTCCACGGCGGAGATCCTCTTCCCGGAACGCTACGGGGACGAGCCGCAAGCGCCCCGGGCCCTCGGTGCGCTCGACGAGCCGTGGGAGCGGGTGCGCACCACAATCTTCGGCGCGGCCGAGGTCCTGTGGCTGCTCGAGGCGCCGGGCGGCGACCCCGACGCGGCGCTCGACCGCGCGCGCAGCCGGGCCGGGGCCTGGGACGGGGGCAGGCTCGTGGTCTGGACCGCTGGCGACCGCACCGCGCTTGGGTTGAGCCTGGTCGACCGCGGCGAGGGCCCCGACCTGTGCGCGACGGTGCGGGAGTGGTACGCGGCCGCGTTCCCCACGGCTGAGCAGCGGCGGGCCGGGGAGCAGGTGCTCTACGACGGCGCACGGCAGGACGCCGCCGTGGCCTGCGCGGACGGCGAGGTGCGGGTCGGGATCGCACCCGACGTGGCGACTGCTCGCGAGCTCGTCGAGTGAGCCCGGGCGTTTCATCAATTCTGGCGATGTGCGCGGGCCGCCGTCCAGGTACACCAAGGCCATGGAACCCGGCCGCGAAGAGGCCGGTTCCGGTACGGGCCGCCGGCCGAGAGGCCGGCCGACCCGGATGGCGCGCCGCAGGCTGGCGGGGCCTGCGACGTGAGCGGGCGACGAGGCGCCGGGATCGCGATCCCGGCGCTTTGTCGTGACGGCGTGCAGGGCCCTTCCCTCAGCCGTGCCGCCGCGCTAGAACGTCCGGGCACGCCCGACGCACAGGAGCCACATGGACGGCAAGGTGCTCGTCGCCAACCGCGGTGAGATCGCCATCCGCGCGTTCCGCGCCGCTTACGAGCTGGGGCTGCGGACCGTTGCGGTGTACACGCGCGCCGACCGGACGGCGCTGCACCGGCAGAAGGCCGACGAGGCCTACGAGATCGGCGACCCCGACCGGCCGCTCGCGCCCTACCTCGACCCCCAGCCCATCGTCGACACCGCCGTGCGGGTCGGTGCGACGCTCGTGTACCCCGGCTACGGGTTCATGAGCGAGAACCCGGCCTTCGCCGCCGCATGCCGTGAGGCAGGCCTGACGTTCGTCGGACCGCCGTCCGACGTGCTCGCGCTGACCGGCGACAAGGTGGCCGCCCGCGACGCCGCGTCCGGGGCGGGCCTGCCGGTGCTGGGGGCGTCCCCGCTTGTCGACGACGTCCACGCCGCCGTCGAGGCCGCGGAGGCCATCGGCTACCCGGTGTTCGTCAAGGCCGCTGCGGGTGGCGGCGGCCGCGGGCTGCGTCGGGTCGAGCGCCGCGACGACCTGCGCGGCGCGGTCGCGACCGCCATCCGCGAGGCCAGGGGTGCGTTCGGCGACCCGCGGGTGTTCCTCGAGCAGGCCCTCACCCGGCCCCGCCACATCGAGGTGCAGGTGCTGGCCGACGCCCACGGGGCGGTCATCCACCTCTACGAACGCGACTGCTCGGTGCAGCGGCGTCACCAGAAGGTCGTCGAGATCGCGCCCGCCCCGGCCCTCCATCCGGAGGTGCGGGAGCGGCTGTGCGCCGACGCGGTCGCGTTCGCGCGTGCGGTCGGCTACCGCAACGCCGGGACCGTCGAGTTCCTCGTCGAGCACGCCGACGATGCTGCAGCGCGCCACGCGTTCATCGAGATGAACCCCCGCATCCAGGTCGAGCACACGGTCACCGAGGAGACCACCGACGTCGACCTCGTCCAGGCGCAGCTGCGGATCGCGGGCGGCGCGTCGCTCGCAGAGCTCGGGCTGTCCCAGGAGCGCGTGTACCAGCGCGGCTGCGCGATCCAGTGCCGGGTCACCACCGAGGATCCCGCCAACGGGTTCCGACCCGACACCGGCAAGATCACCGCCTATCGCTCACCCGGCGGCGCCGGCATCCGCCTCGACGGGGGCTCGGCGTACGTCGGCGCTGAGGTCAGCCCCTACTTCGACTCGCTGCTCGTCAAGCTCACCGCGCGGGGCCCGACGCTCGGGCTCGCGGCGAAGCGGGCGGACCGGGCCCTCGCCGAGTTCCGCGTCCGCGGGGTCCGCACGAACCTGCGGTTCGTCCGTGCGGTGCTCGCCGAGCCCGACTTCCTCGCCGGCCGGCTGTCGACGGCCTTCATCGACGAGCGCCCGCACCTGACCTCCGTGTCTGCCGGGCAGGACCGTGCGAGCCGGCTCCTCGCCTTCCTCGCCGACGTGACCGTCAACGAGCCGCATGGGCCGGCGCCGGCCCTGCTCGTCGAGCCGGCCACGAAGCTGCCCCCACGGACCGACGACACCCCCCCGCCCGGGTCCCGGCAGCGGCTCGCCGACGTCGGCCCCGAGGAGTTCGCTCGCTGGCTGCGCGCCCGGCGCGGGGTGGCCGTCACCGACACGACCCTGCGTGACGCGCACCAGTCGCTGCTCGCCACCCGCATGCGCACGTTCGACATGCTGCCCGTGGCCGGGCACGTCGCCCGCCGGCTGCCCGAGCTGCTCTCGCTCGAGGTGTGGGGCGGGGCGACCTACGACGTCGCGCTGCGCTTCCTGCACGAGGACCCCTGGGAGCGGCTCGCCGCGCTCCGGGAGGCCATCCCCAACATCTGCCTCCAGATGCTGCTGCGCGGCCAGAACACCGTCGGCTACTCGGAGTACCCGACGGAGGTCGTCCGGGCGTTCGTCGCCGAGGCGCACGCCACCGGCATCGACATCTTCCGCATCTTCGACGCGAACAACGCCGTCGCGCGGATGCGCCCGGCGATCGAGGCGGCCGCCGCCGTCGGCGCAGTGGCCGAGGGCACGATGTGCTACACGGGCGACCTGCACGATCCGGACGAGCGGGTCTACACCCTCGATCACTACCTGCGGGTCGCCGAGGGTGTCGTCGCGGCGGGCGCGCACGTGCTGTGCATCAAGGACATGGCCGGCCTGTTGCGCGCGCCCGCTGCCCGCACGCTCATCACCGCCCTGCGGGAGCGCTTCGACCAGCCCGTCCACCTGCACACCCACGACACCGCCGGTGGGCAGCTCGGCACCTACGTCGCGGCGGTGGAGGCAGGCGTCGACGCGATCGACGGCGCCGCCGCGCCCCTGTCAGGCATGACCAGCCAGCCGAACCTCGCCGCCCTCGCGGCCGCGTTCGCCCACACCGACCGGGCAGCGGGGCTGTCGCTCGACGCGCTCGGCGATCTCGAGCCCTACTGGGAGGCGGTCCGCCGCCTGTATGCGCCCTTCGAAGCGGGGCTTGCCGCGCCCACCGGCACCATCTACCGCCACGAGATCCCCGGGGGACAGCTGTCGAACCTGCGCCAGCAGGCGCTCGCCCTCGGGCTCGGGGACCGCTTCGACGAGGTTGAACGCGCCTACGCCCGCTGCAACGCGCTCCTCGGCGGCCTCATCAAGGTCACGCCGACGAGCAAGGTCGTCGGCGACCTCGCCCTGTACCTGGTCTCCTCGGGCATCGACCCCGACGAGCTCGAGCGCGACCCGGCACGCTACGACCTGCCCGCGAGCGTCATCGGCTTCCTGCGCGGCGAGCTCGGGGAGCCCCCCGCCGGCTGGCCCGAGCCGTTCCGCTCCAAGGTGCTCGCCGACCGGCCGGCGCCCCCCGAGCCCGCGGCGCTCACCGCTGAGCAGCTGTCCGTGCTGTCGGGCCAGGCGGGGCCGGCCCGCCGCGAGCTGCTGAACGAGCTGCTGTTCCCCGGACCGACTGCGGACCGGCGCGACGCCGTGGAGCGCTTCGGCGACGTCTCGGTGGTGCCGTCCCGGGCGTTCCTGTACGGCCTCGAGCCGGACGTCGAGCTCGAGGCGGAGCTCGAGCCCGGGGTGCGCCTGCTGATCGAGCTGGAGGCCACCGGCGACAGCGACGAGCGCGGCTACCGCACCGTCATGATCAGCCTGAACGGGCAGGTGCGTCCGGTCGAGGCGCGCGACCGCTCCGTCGAGGCCCGCGCAGACAAGGTCGAACGGGCGGACCCCGCAGACCCGGGACACGTCGCCGCCCCCCTGACCGGCGTCGTCACCATCGCGGTCGGGCAGGGCGAGGAGGTCGAGACCGGGCAGGCGCTTGCCGCCATCGAGGCGATGAAGATGGAGTCGACCGTCTCCGCCCCGGTCGCCGGCCGGGTCGAACGGGTCGTCGTCCCCAGCGGCACGAAGGTCGAGCCCGGTCACCTGCTCCTGATCATCAGGGCGCCCGATTAGACCAGCCTGACTGCAGGAAGACTCATAGGGCAGGGTCGGAGCGACGCTCGAGGTGCGACGATGAGCGCGGAGCTGTTGCTGATCGCGGCGCTGACGGCCGGCTGGGCGTGGCTGCAGGCGACCTCGCGGGAGGTGCCTGCCGACCGCCGGCAGGTGCGCACCCGCGTCCAGCGGTGAGGGGCTAGCCGCGGCGCTCGACCTCGGCGTCGAGGTCGAGCGGTTGCACGACCGCGCGCCGGTCGTGGGCCCCCACTCGTCGCGGCGCACGAACAGCACTGCGTGGTTCAGGCGCCGAACGGGGCCACAGCGGCGGGCGAGGGTCGACGCGGCGTGCCTTGCTAGGCTGCTCGCCTCGTATGGACGATCAGCCCCGGGACGGCGCCCAGGAGCAGGAGGGCACGCGCCTCGACGCGCTCGTCGCTGAGCGCCGCGCCAAGCTCGCCCGCCTGCGTGCGTCCGGCGTCGACCCCTACCCGGTCGGGGTCGAGGTCACCCACGCGCTCGCCGAGGTCCGCCGGGCGTGGGACGACGCGCTCGAGGCGGGCGAGGGCAGCGGCGTCGAGGTGGCGGTGGGCGGACGGCTCGTGCTCCGGCGCGGGCACGGCAAGCTCGCGTTCCTCGTCCTGCGTGAGGGCGACGCCGAGCTGCAGCTGATGTGCCAGCTCGACGTCCTCGGGGACGCGGGCATGGCGCTGGTCGCCGACCTCGACGTGGGGGACTGGCTGGCCGCTCGGGGGGAGGTGGTGCGCACCCGGCGCGGCGAGCTGAGCGTGCAGGTCCGCACGGTCACGCTCGTCGGCAAAGCGCTGCGTCCGCTGCCCGACAAGTGGCACGGCCTGCGTGACGTGGAGACCCGCTTCCGCCAGCGCGAGCTCGACCTCGCGGTCAACCCCGAGGCCCGGCGCGTGTTCGCGATCCGCTCCCGGGTCGTGGCGGCGCTGCGGGCTGAGCTCGTCGCCCGCGGCTACGTCGAGGTCGAGACCCCGATGCTGCATCCGCTTCCCGGTGGGGCGCTCGCGAAGCCGTTCAGCACCCATCACAACGCCCTCGACATCGACCTGTACCTGCGCATCGCCCCGGAGCTGTACCTGAAGCGCCTGGTCGCCGGGGGCATGCCGCGTGTGTTCGAGATCAACCGGGTCTTCCGCAACGAGGGGCTGTCACCACGCCACAACCCCGAGTTCACGATGCTCGAGAGCTACGAGGCCTACGCCGACTACCACGCGATCATGGATCTCACCGAAGCGCTGCTGCAGCGCGCGGCGCTCGACGCGGTCGGCACCACCACGCTGACCTACGGCGGGCGGCGCCTGGAGCTCGGGGGACGCTGGCCCCGCAGGACGCTGCTGGCGCTCGTCCGCGAGGCGACCGGCGTGACGGACCTGGCCTACGACGCCCCGCTCGAGAAGGTGCGGGACCTCTGCGACGAGCACGGGGTGGCGTGGGAGGACGCCTGGGGCGTGGGCAAGCTCGTGCTCGAGCTCTATGAGAAGCTCGTCGAGGCCAGCCTGTGGGAGCCGACGTTCGTCATCGACTACCCGCTCGAGGTGTCGCCCCTGGCACGCCGGCACCGGGCCGACCCCCACACGACCGAGCGCTTCGAGCCGATCGTGGCGGGCCGCGAGCTCGGCAACGCGTTCAGCGAGCTCACCGACCCCGATGATCAGCGGGCGCGCTTCGAGGCGCAGGCCCGGGCGAAGGCCGCCGGGGACGAGGAAGCCATGGTGGTCGATGACGCCTACCTGCGGGCGATGGAGCTCGGGATGCCCCCGATGGGCGGGCTCGGCATCGGGGTGGACCGGCTCGTGATGCTGCTCGCAGGGGTCGACACGATCCGCGACGTCATCCTGTTCCCGACGCTGCGGCCCGAGTAGACGGGTCAGGCCGCGCCGGCGGTCTCCGCGGTTCGTGGCAGGTGGGCCGTGACGGCGTCGGCCGGCAGGGGCATGCTCAGCAGGAAGCCCTGGGCCTCGGTGCACTCGTGCTCGACGAGGAACGCCGCCTGGACCTCCGTCTCGACGCCCTCGGCGAGCACGCTCAGGCCCAGGCGCCGGGCGATCTCGGTCACGCCCGCGACGACGGGAGCGTCGTCACCCGGCTCGACGATCCCGGCGATGAACGAGCGGTCGATCTTGACGCGATCCACCGGCCACTCCTGGAGCCAGGACAAGACGCCGTAGCCCGTGCCGAGGTCGTCGATCGCGAGGGTGCACCCCCGGCGCTTGATGGCGCGCACCGCCTGCAGCACCCGCTGCGGATCCTGCAGCGCGGAGGTCTCGGTGATCTCCAGCTCGAGCAGGTGCGCAGGCAGGCCGCTGCGCTCGAGCGCCGCCTCCAGCGCCGGCAGGAAGCGCGGATCGGTCAGGGTCCGGCCGGAGACGTTCACCGCAGTGCGCGGGACCGCGTGGCCCGCATCCAGCCACGCGCGGGCCTGGCGGCACACCGTGCCCAGCACGTGCAGGTCGAGATCGACGATGAGCCCGGTGTCCTCCGCGAGCTGGATGAACGCGCTCGGCATGAGCAGCCCGTGGGCGGGATGCACCCAACGCACGAGGGCCTCGAGGCCGGTCAGCATGCGGGAGCGCAGCTCGAGCTGCGGCTGGTAGACCACCGCGAGGCTCCCCGCCGACAGCGCGTCATGCAGGTCGGCTTCCAGCTGCAGGCGGTCCTCCTGCGGCACCATCACGCAGTGCTCGAACAGCTGCCAGCGTGCGCCGCCCAGCCGCTTCGCGTCGTACATGGCGGCATCGGCGTGCTTCAGCAGCTCCTCGGCGCTCGACCCGTGGGTGATCGACAGCGCCAAACCGAGGCTGGCGGTCACGCGCACGCTGCGCCCGGCGAGCAGGAACGGTTCGGCGAAGGCCCCGAGGACCCGGTCGGCGACCTCGCGGACGCCGGCGGGTCCGCGCATGTCGCTCAGCAGGAGCGTGAACTCGTCACCGCCGAGCCGCGCCACGCTGTCGGAGCTGCGCACCACCGCACCCAGGCGCCGGGCGACCTGGACGAGCAGCTCGTCGCCTGCGCTGTGCCCCAGCGTGTCGTTCACGGTCTTGAAGCGGTCGAGGTCGCAGAAGGCGACCGCGAACTGCTCACCGCTGCGGTACGCGGCCTGGAGCGCCTGGTTGAGCCGGTCCGAGAACAGCAGCTGGTTGGGCAGCCCGGTGAGCGCGTCGTGCGTGGCCTGATGCTGGATGCGCCGGACCAGCCGGGCGTTCGTGAAGGCGGTGGCGGCGAGGTGGCCGAGGCCCTCGAGACCGGGCACGAGCAGCGGGCCGCCGGCGGGCGCGCCCGTGAACCCCGCGACGATCACCCCGAGGGTGGTCTCGCCGCCGCGGATCGGCACCGCCGCGGCCGTCTCGGTGTCGAACGCCGTGAGGGCACGTTGCAGCTGCGGGCTGGCGTCCCGCAGGCGGTGCATGCTCACGCGGGTGCTCGCGAGCACCGCGGCGATCTCGGGAAAGGCGTCCACCGGGACGGCGTACGTCTCGGCGGCGCTGCGGAGGTGGGCGGGCCAGCCGAAGGTGCCGCAGACCCGCAGCAGCGAGGTGGCGGGCTCCAGCAGGAACACCGAGGCACGCTCGGCCCCGGCGACCTGGCGCGTCGCCTTGGCGACCGCCTCGGCGATGACGTGCTCGTCGACCTCCTGCGCGACGGAGCCCGCGAACTCGAGCAGCGCGGTGGCGGTGTGCTCCCGCCTCCTGCTGCCCTCGATCGCGGTGGCGAGATCGAGGGCTGCTGCGGCCATGCGCCCGTAGGCTTCGAACAGGTTGTGCTCCACCGCCAGGAACGTCTGCCCCGCAGGCAGGAACGCGGCCAGGACACCGTAGTCGCGCTGGGCCGACACGATCGGCGCGACGAGGCAGGCCTTGTCGCCGGGGTCCGCGCCCTCCAGCAAGGTGCGGGCCAGGGCCGTGGCGTCCTCGTCGGCGAAGCCCGAGGAGCGGACGTGCACGTGCGCGCCGAGCCGGACGGCCAGCAGGTGGCGGTGGGCGTGCACGCTCGTGGCTGCCCGGGCGGCGATGCGACCGATCACGGCCTCGGTGTCGTCCGCCGAGGTGAGGTCCGCGCCCGTGTGCTGGAGCTCGGCGAGCTGGGTGGCGAGCTCGGCGAGCTGGTCCTCCAGCTCCCGCAGCCGCGTGGCACGCCGGCGCCACGGGTTCCAGGAGCGGGCACGCCAGGTGAGCTCGTAGCGGCAGGCGGGCGCCCCGTCGAGCATGCAAGCGGGGTGCTCGATGTGGGCAGGGGGCAGCCCGAAGAGCACCGGGATCTGCGTGAGCAGCCCCTGCGTGTAGCCGCAGCCCTGGCTGCTCGGCGTGTAGCCGGGGTGCAGGCGGTAGCTGAGGACCGCATGCCGTCGGCCGACCTCCTCGGCGTGCAGAACCGCGCACGTGGTGAAGCGGGAGACGACCCGGCCGAGGATCCGCAGGAGCCGGCGGGGTGAGCCCACCGAGCGCAGCAACAGCTTGATGCCGCTGCCGGCTCCGCTCGCGAGGGCGCGGCGGCCCACGCCGAAGCCCACCCGCTGATCACCGGTGACGTCGGCTGCCGCCGCGAACAGCGCCTCCATCTCCGCGTACGAGTGCCAGGTGCGCTCGTCCTCCAGGCTGGCACGGCTGCACGCGACGCCGGCGCGCTCGAGGAGCCGGGCGACGCCTGATTCGCCGGCGCACACCCGGACGTGCTCGACGATGAGCTTCGTGGTGAGACCCGCGGTCTCACGGGACGTCGGTGCATGCATGTCCGGCCAGTCGGCGGGGACGGCGACCTGTGTGAGCCCCGCGTTGCACGTATCGGCTGCGCCTGCGCGCACTTGAATCGGCGCGGGCGGTTGCTCCGGCGGGCCTCAGCTGCCACCGAACAGCCGAGCGCGGAAATAGTGGCGCACCGGCAGGCGTTTCAAGCAGTCCGCTTCCGCGGGAGACTGGCTCCCCCCGGCGGTCACCCGACCACCGGGGACCGGCCCCGGGCACCGATGCTAGAGTGGCGGATGCCAGCACCCGAGCAGGGGGGCACTGGATGTTCGAACGTTTCACCGACCGAGCCCGCCGCGTGGTCGTCCTCGCCCAGGAAGAGGCGCGGATGCTCAACCACAACTACATCGGCACGGAGCACATCCTCCTCGGGCTGATTCACGAGGGCGAGGGCGTCGCGGCCAAGGCGCTCGAGTCGCTCGGGATCTCCCTGGAGGGCGTCCGCGAGCAGGTCGAGGAGATCATCGGTCAGGGGCAGACGGCCCCCGCCGGACATATCCCTTTTACCCCGCGTGCGAAGAAGGTCCTCGAGCTGTCCCTGCGCGAGGCGCTCCAGCTCGGCCATAACTACATCGGCACCGAGCACATCCTGCTCGGGCTCATCCGCGAGGGCGAGGGCGTCGCCGCGCAGGTCCTGCAGAAGCTCGGGGCCGACCTCAACCGGGTGCGCACCCAGGTCATCCAGCTGCTGTCGGGCTACGCGGGCGGTGAGGCCGGCCAGGCACAGGGCGGCAAGGCCGGGGTGTCCGGTGGCCCGGCCGACGACCCCAAGGGCTCGCCGGTGCTCGACCAGTTCGGGCGCAACCTGACCCAGCTCGCCCGCGACGGCAAGCTCGACCCGGTGATCGGGCGCACGCGGGAGATCGAGCGGGTCATGCAGGTGCTGTCGCGGCGCACCAAGAACAACCCCGTGCTGATCGGGGAGCCCGGCGTCGGCAAGACGGCGATCGTCGAGGGGCTCGCCCAGATGATCGTGAACGGGTCCATCCCCGAGACCCTGAAGGACAAGCAGCTGTACACGCTCGACCTCGGCGCGCTCGTCGCGGGCAGCCGCTACCGGGGCGACTTCGAGGAGCGGCTCAAGAAGGTCCTGAAGGAGATCACCACCCGCGGCGACATCATCCTGTTCATCGATGAGCTGCACACGCTCGTCGGCGCGGGCGCCGCGGAGGGTGCCATCGATGCCGCGAGCATCCTGAAGCCCATGCTGGCGCGCGGCGAGCTGCAGACGATCGGCGCGACCACGATCGACGAGTACCGCAAGCACCTCGAGAAGGACGCGGCGCTCGAACGCCGCTTCCAGCCGATCACGGTCGACGAGCCGACCGTCGCCCACACGATCGAGATCTTGAAGGGCCTGCGCGACCGCTACGAGGCGCACCACCGCGTCACGATCACCGACGATGCGCTCGTCGCGGCGGCGAACCTCGCGGACCGCTACATCTCCGACCGGTTCCTGCCCGACAAGGCGATCGACCTGATCGACGAGTCCGGCAGCCGCCTGCGCATCCGCCGTCTCACCGCGCCGCCGGACCTGCAGGACCTCGAGGAGGAAGCGACGCAGGTCCGCAGGGCCAAGGAGTCGGCCATCGACGACCAGGACTTTGAGAAGGCCGCGCAGCTGCGCGACACCGAGAAGAAGCTGCTCGAGCGCAAGACGGCCCGCGAGAAGGAGTGGAAGTCCGACGGCATGGATTCGGTGCTCACCCTCGACGAGGAGGACATCGCCGAGGTCCTGTCGAACTGGACCGGCATCCCGGTGTTCAAGCTCACCGAGGAGGAGACGGCCAAGCTGCTGCGGATGGAGGCCGAGCTGCACAAGCGCATCGTCGGCCAGGACGAGGCGATCAGGGCGGTGTCGAAGTCGATCCGCCGGACGCGCTCGGGCCTCAAGGACCCCAAGCGGCCGGCGGGGTCGTTCATCTTCCTCGGCCCGTCGGGGGTCGGCAAGACCGAGCTCGCGAAGACGCTCGCCGAGTTCCTGTTCGGTGACGAGGACGCCCTTATCCACCTCGACATGTCGGAGTACATGGAGAAGCACACCGTGTCCCGGCTGGTGGGCTCACCCCCGGGCTACGTCGGCTACGAAGAGGGTGGCCAGCTCACCGAAGCGGTGCGCCGCCGGCCGTTCTCCGTCGTGCTGTTCGACGAGATCGAGAAGGCCCACCCGGACGTGTTCAACGCGCTGCTGCAGATCCTCGAGGACGGGCGGCTGACCGACGCGCAGGGCAAGGCGGTGGACTTCAAGAACACCGTGCTCATCATGACCTCGAACCTCGGCACGAAGAACCTCGGCAAGCAGCCGACCGGCTTCGCCGCCCAGGCCGACGAGCGCGACACCTACGCCCTGATGAAGGAGCAGGTCAACGATGAGCTCAAGCAGCACTTCCGGCCCGAGTTCCTGAACCGCATCGACGAGGTCATCGTCTTCCACCAGCTGTCCATGCGGCAGGTGCAGGACATCGTCGACCTCATGATGCGGCGGGTGAAGGACCAGCTGCGCTCCAAGGACCTCGACATCGAGCTCACCGAGGAGGCCAAGAAGTGGCTGGCCGAGAAGGGCTATGACGCCCAGCTCGGTGCACGGCCGCTGCGGCGCACGATCCAGCGCGAGATCGAGGACGCCCTGTCCGAGAAGATCCTCTACGGCGAGTACCGGGCCGGCCAGCTGATCGTCGCCGACGTCGAGGACGGAACCATCACGTTCCGCGCGGTCGACTCCCCGCCGGACACCCCGCCCGTCGAGCTCGCGAGCTCCGGCGGTGGCGAGGGTGAGTCCTGAGGGCTAGCCTGGCAGATCCGATGCTCTGACAACTGCACACGACGTCGGGGCCACCCCCACCGCCTACCGGCAACAAGCGCGGGTGCGGCACAGGGGCGGTGTCCCCGGGGGTTCGACGGCAGCGGGCCGCCAAGAGGCCCCGCCGTGGCAGAACCCCAGCACGGGCGTACGCGCTCCGGGCCGACAAGGGTTCGTGCGGCGCGGCCGCCCGACGCGAAGACCCGGTGGTCATCTCGTGGAGGGCAAGACCCTCCCCGCAATGGCACCGGGTTCTTTCGTGCCGTCCACCACGCTGGACTTGCCAGCCTGGCCTGTTCTAGGGTGCAGGGGCGAGAGAAGCTGGCAGGGACCGACCGTCGGCACCCGGGCTCCAGTCCATCAGCAGCGTGCGTCGGTGCTGACGGAGGCGGGACGCGCTCTGGGTGGCGAGGGGACGCCTGTAGTCGATGGCGACAGGAAGGCGTGCCATGTCCGAGTGGTTGCGGGAGCAGCGGTCACACATCCACCCCATCGTGTTCCCGGTGTCCGCGGTGCTCATCATCGCGTTCGTGATCTTCGGGGCCGTGTTCACCGACGCCGCTGGGGAGGCACTGGGCGGCACGCAGGAGTTCATCACCGGCAACTTCGGCTGGTTCATGATCACGGCGGTGGCGGTCTTCCTGCTGTTCTGCCTCTACCTCGCGCTCGGGCCGCACGGCAGCGTCCGTCTCGGCCCGGACGGCTCGCGCCCCGACTACACCTACCTCACCTGGTTCGCGATGCTGTTCTCGGCGGGCATGGGGATCGGCCTGGTGTTCTGGGGGGTGGCCGAGCCGATCTTCCACTTCGCCATCGACGCGCCCCGCTTCGAGACCGGCTCGCAGGAGGCGGCCCGCGACGCGATGGTGCTGACCTACCACCACTGGGGGCTGGGCCCGTGGGCGGTCTACGCGGTCCTTGGGCTGTCGCTCGCCTACTTCGGGTTCCGCCACGGGTTGCCGCTCACGGTGCGCTCCGCGCTGTATCCGCTCATCGGCGACCGGATGAACGGGTTCTGGGGCAACCTCGTGGACGTCCTCGCCATCCTCGGCACGATGTTCGGGATCGCGACCTCGCTCGGCCT
>SKPY01000162.1 GCA_007119305.1 Nitriliruptorales bacterium | reverse complement strand
GCTTTTCGAGCACGTGCAGCAGGTCGAGGATGAGGGTGGCCTCGTCGTGTTCGAAGATCTTGGCGACGCGGCGTTGCAGGGCGCGTTCGCCGTCGGTGACGATCACCCAGGCGCGCGCATGGTCGGGGTCGCGGCGGGCCAACTCGGCGCGGACGTCGGCGATGAAGGTGTCCTTGGTCGACAGCAGGCTGGCCCACACGCGTTTGCGTTGAGGGCGGTCGCGGCGGCGCTTGTTGACCGCGGCTGGCCCCTCGTCGGGTTGTTGGTCGGGGAGGGCGAACAGGCTGGCGACGACTTCGTCGGGGGTGCGGTGGCGGGGCTGCTGGCTGAACACGCAGCCCACGGTGGCCATCTTCTTCTTGTGGCTCTTTTGGCCCTTGCTGCGGCGCGCGGTCTTGACCGCCGGCGCGGGCTTGACCATGGGGATGCCCTTGCCATCGACCGCGCCCACCAGGATGGGCCCGTGCGCGGCAGCGTCGCCGGTGTGGGCCCGCTGGGCGTAGAAGGCGTCGAAGTCGCGGGCGGCATCGACCACGATGTGCTCGGCGCTGCGCTTGGGGATCGCCACGCCGGTGGCGTCGGCGAGCATCCCCACGGCGTCGTCGAAGGGCGCGGCGGCGGTGACCAGCCGGCGCTGCAGCTCGTAGCTGTAGCAGCGCGCGGGCAGCCCGAGCTGGGCGTCCAGGGGGTGGATGCTGGCCTGGCCGGGCCGGCCGTAGCCGATGCGGCGCACCCTGATCTCGCCGAACAGGGTGACGTGCCGGCGGGTGTGCGCGCTTGCGGCCGTAGCGCAGCACACCCTCGGGCGTGCGCACCGCCAGGGCCGCGCCGACGTCGCCGTCGCCGCGCGCGTCGACGTGGGCCTGCAGCGCCAGGCGCACCAGCTCGCGGCCGCGCTGTTCGCACTCGCGCTCGACCGCGCCCAGCCCCAGCTGGCGGGTGGACGTGGCGGCCAGCCAGCGTTCCAGCTCCGGTTCAACGCCCCTCGACACGGCCGCTACGCTCAACCTACGCCGGGTAGGGCCGCACGTAGGGAGCTGAAGAGGTGACCGAACCGTGGCGGGCTGGGCGACCACAGTGACGTCCTGAGGGTTACGATGGAGGCCATGAGGTTGACGGCTGCGATCTCGCGTGAAGGCGACTGGTTCGTTGCTCGAAGTACAGCGCAAGCGCTTCTGCCAGGTTGGACTGCACCTCTTCCAGGGTCCTACCTTGAGAGGCCACGTCGACCTCCAGGCACTGGGATCAAGAGGCCGATGTCGGTGAAGCGCCCGTGATCGTATCGATCGACATCGCCGTCTGAGCTGAGACGGTGCGGACGTTGCGACACCTGAGCGCTGCGTGAGGACCAAATCCGGCCGAAGCGCCGGCAGGTGGCCAGAAGCTGATCAGCCGATAGTGCGCCATGAACAACACGACCGGCACCGCGCCGATCCTCGCCGTCACGCTCGGGGACCCGGCGGGGATCGGCCCGGAGATCGTTGCCCGCACCCTGGCCGACCCGCCGGCCGAACCGCCCGCGCGCGGTCTGGCGGTGGGCGACGCCGGCGTGCTCGAACGCGCGGCCGGCATCGTCGGAGCGGACGTGGGCATTCGCGCGGTCCGCGACGTCGCCGAGGCGCACTTCGAGCCGGGCACCATCGACGTGCTCGACCTCGGGGTCGCGCCTGGCGAGGTCGCCGTCGGCGAGGTCTCCGCCGTCGCCGGGCGCGCGGCGCTCGCCGCGATCGAGTGCGCCGTCCGGCTTGCGCTCGACGGCGCGGTGCAGGCGGTCGTGACCGCGCCGATCAACAAGGAGGCGATCTGGGCGGCCGGGTCGACGCACCTCGGGCACACCGAGCTGCTCGGCGAGCTGACCGGCAGCAGCCGGTTCCAGACCATGTTCGTGGTGGATGCGCTGTGCATCTTCTTCACCACCCGGCACATGGCCCTGCGCGAAGCGCTCGGGCGCATCACCCGCGACGCAGTCGGCCAGGCCATCGACGAGGCCGCCACCGCTCTGCGGGTGCTCGGCCACGAGCAGCCACGCATCGCCGTCGCCGCGGTCAACCCGCATGGCGGTGAGGGCGGCAGGTTCGGCCGCGAAGAGCTCGATGCAATCGCCCCCGCCTGTGACGACGCCCGTGCGCGCGGCCACGACGTGCACGGGCCGATCCCCGCGGACGCGGTCTTCCACCAGGGGCTGCAGGGCCGCTTCGACGCGGTGCTGTGCCACTTCCACGACCAGGGCCACATCGCCGCCAAGACCTACGACTTCGACGGCACCGTGAGCGTGACCATGGGCCTGCCGATCCTGCGCACCTCCGTCGACCACGGCACGGCCTTCGACATCGCCGGCAGCGGCACCGCCTCGCACGGCGCGATGGCTGCCGCCTACCGCATCGCCGCGCGCTACGCCCCCTACGCCAAGCGCCTGCGCGCCGAGTACAGCGTCTGAGACTGAGGCGGGGCCACCGCGTTGCTCACGCCGGGGCGCTCAACGAGCCGGCGTCGCCCATCCGTGCTGAGGCCTGCAGCAGGGCAGCGTTCTAGTCGAGGTAGCGGGTCTCGATCGCGGCGCGCAGGGCGGTGCGGCTGGCTTCGATGTCGGTTTCGTCCTCGTGGGGGTGGGTTTCGATGCGGTCGATGGTGGCGGCGAGCTCGTGGTCTTGGACGACGTGGGCGATCCAGCGGGAGAAGTCGTGGCGGGCGGCGTGGTAGGCGAGCGTGTCGTGGGGGCAGGTGGCGAGGTGCCGGTGGAACTCGCGCAGGTTGGCGGCGACCTGCCCGCTGGCGTGGAAGTGGAAGCGCAGCCGGGGCGGCAGCAGCCCGTTGATGTACTTGTGCCAGTGGCGCACGTGCCCGGTCGCGCGCGCGCCGACGTTGAAGGCCAGCGGTGCGGCGACGCCGCCGGTGCGCACCAGCAGCGCGCGGCCGCGTTCCTCGCCGAGCTTGACGGCGATCGCCTCGACGCTGTGGCCGGTGAGCTCCGCGAGGTAGGCGATCGTGTCCTGCTGGCCGTCGTTGCCGCCGGCGGTGGCGATGACGTAGTCGATGCGCTCACGCACCGCGGTGGACAGGTCACCTGGCCGGTAGGTGGCGTAGCAGTAGCCGGTGGCGCCGGCGGCGTCGGTCTGGGCGCGCAGCTCGGGGTCGTCGGGGACGGCGTGGGCTTCGTCGAGGAAGATCCAGTGCGGCAGCCCGGTGGCGGCCCGTTGGGCGAGCACGAGCGGGGCGACCTTGCGCAGGTAGTGGTGCTGGGCGTGGTCGTCGAGCAGGGACAGGTCGAGCACGACGCTGCCGAAGCGGTGGCGCAGCAGCTGGGTGAGCTGACGCGGTGCGGGCGGGCCGTCGCGACCCCCGAGTGCGAGCACGCCGCGGCGGCTGGCCAGGTCGAGATGGTCGCCTTCACGGTCGATGAGCAGCAGGCTGTAGCCGGCGCGGGTGAGCTGCTCGGCGAGCAGCCCGGTGAGGTAGGACTTGCCCGAGCAGGAGCCGCCGGCGACGAGCAGGTTGACCTGGGAGGCGGGCATGCGCACCGGGGCGCCCGCGGCGGTGTACCCGAGCTCGAGCTGCCAGCCGCGCGGTAGCACGCGCTCGGTGCCGTCCAGCACGGGGCCGCGCAGCAGCGCGGCGACCCCGGCGCCGTCCGGCTGATCCAGCGTCAGGTCGGCGCGGCGTTTGAGGCTGGCGACGGCGTTGCCCACCGCCACGCCGAGCTCGCACGTCTCAAGCAAGGGCAGGTCGTTCTCGGCGTCGCCGACCGCGATCGTGCTGTGGCGGGAGATGCCGAGGTTGCCGAGTGCTTCGGCCAGCCCGGTGCCTTTGCTGACCCCGCCCGGCAGGATCATCAACGCGGCGCGGTTGCGCGCGAGCTGACAGTCCAGCTCGAGCCGGCCGACCTCCTCCAGCGC
>SKPY01000273.1 GCA_007119305.1 Nitriliruptorales bacterium | reverse complement strand
TCCTCGCCCGAGGCGATGCGGGGGAACCAGGCGTGCTTCTGCTCCTCGCGCGCCGCGATCAGGATGGGCACGCTGCCGAGCTTTTGGACCAGCGGGATGACCGACGACGAGGCGCACACCCGCGCGACCTCCTCAACCATGACGGCGAACGCCACCGTGTCGCCGCCCGACCCGCCGTACGCCTCTGGGATGTGCAGCCCGAGGAGCCCCACCTCGGCGAGCGCGTCCTTCACGTCCCAGGGGAACTCCCCCGTCTCGTCGATCTCCGCCGCGCGGGGTGCGATCTTGTCCTGGGCGAGCTTGCGCACCATGTCCCGCAGCGCATGGTGCTCCTCCGTCAGGCTGAACAGCTGAGTCATGTCGGTTCTCCTCGCAGGCCTGTGCCTGCGGGCAGTGTAGTGAGGAGCGCGCACCCCGCGGGAGCGCCCGCAGCCGCTCGGCGCGTGCGAGACTGGCGGTATGGCCGCGATCCGCCTGGCCGGCGTCTCGAGCGCACCCCGCGAGGACGGGTTCGCGATCCGAGGGGTCGACCTCGAGGTCGCCGACGCCTCGATCTGCGCGCTCGTGGGCCCGTCGGGCTCGGGCAAGACCACACTGCTGCGGCTTGTCGCCGGCCTCGACCCCGTCGCTGCGGGCCGGGTCTACCTCGCCGACGACGACATCACCGACTGGCCGCCCGGCAAGCGCAACGTCGCCTGGCTCTCCCAGGAGCACCCGCTCTACCCGCACCTCGACGTCGAGCACAACATCGGGTTCGCGCTGCGCCTGAAGCGCATGCTGCGCGAGGACATCACCGAGCGGGTGCACGCCGAGGCACGGGTGACCGGGGTGGAACGGCTGCTGCACCGGAGGCCGTCCACGTTGTCCGCGGGCGAGCAGCAGGCGGCCGGGCTCGCGCGGGCCACAGCCCGCATGCCGGGTGTCTACCTCTTCGACGAGCCCCTCGCCCGCATCGACCCGCAGGAGCGCACCCGGCTGCGGGCCGAGCTCGCGCAGTTCCTCGGCGCGCTCGCGGCGACCAGCATCGTCGGCACGAACGACCAGACCGAGGCCTTCGCGCTCGGCGACCAGATCGCCGTGCTGCGCGACGGGGCCCTCGCGCAGGCCGGCCCGCCGGCTGAGCTGTTCGCCCGCCCGGCGGACGCCTTCGTCGCCGCGTTCCTGGGCTCGCCGGGCATGAACGTCGCACCGGGTCGGTTCGAGGCCGGCACGCGCTCCGCGTGGGTGCGCTTCGACGGCGATGCCGTGGAGCTGCACGGCTGTCCACCGCACCTGCGCCGCGCGCTCGACGGCCACGCCGTGCTGGTCGGGGTCCGGCCGGAGCATGTGCGCCTCGCACCGGCCGGGACCGGCCTGCCGGCGCAGGTCGAGCGCGTGGAGGTGCTCGGGCACGCCACGGTCGTCTACGCCCGTCTGCGCCACGGCACGCGGCTGACCGCACGCTGCCGGCCGGGGCAGCGTGCCCGGCGCGGCGAGGCGGTGGGGCTGCGGGTCGACAGCTCGCGCCTGCACCTGTTCGACCCGCTCACCGAGCGCGCCCTGTGGCAGACGACGCCATAGCCCGCCTGACGCCCGCAGCGCGCAGTAGAGTCCCGACCCGTGTCGTCCCCCCACGCGCGCCTGCCCCTGTCACCCCGGCGGCTGTTCCGCGAGGTCTTCGCCTACTGGGCGCAGGAGCGTCGCACCGTGCGGCAGGGCTTGACGGCGCTGGCCATCTCCACCTGCGTCGGCCTCGCCGCGGGGCTGGTCCTCGGGTTCATGGAGGAGCTCCTCGCAGCGCTCCCCGGCCTGCTCATGCTCATACCGGCCGCGATCGGCATGCGCGGCGCGATCTTCGGCGCGCTCGGCGCCCGGCTTGGCACGGCAATCCTGACGGGCCAGTTCGACGGCTCGCTCGCCCGCGATTCCTTCGGCCGCCAGAACCTCGCCGCGGCAGCCGCGCTCACCCTGTACTCCTCGGCGCTGGCCGCGCTCGCCGCGCGGGCTGTCGCCGCGCTGTTCGGGCTGCCCAGCGTCTCGGTCTGGAAGCTCATGGTCATCTCGGTGGTCGGCGGGGTCCTCGCCAGCAGCGTCATCGCCGTCATGGTGGTCCTGCTCGCCCGGTCGGCGCTGTCGCGCAACTGGGACATGGACGCGGTCGGCGCGCCGCTCGTCACGACCACCGGCGACATCGTCACGCTGCCCGCCCTCATCGTCGCGACGTTGCTCATCCGCAACGAGACGTTCGCCACCGGCGCCGGCGTCGTCCTGCTCCTGGCTGCGGCCGCGGCCGTTGCGGCTGGCCTGCGCGCCGGCGGGGACCTCACACGGCGCATCTGCCGCCAGAGCCTGACCGTGCTGAGCTACGCCGCGCTCGTCGACGTGCTCGCCGGCGGCGTCCTCGAGGCCCAGGTGGAGGCGTTCCTGACCACCCCGGCGCTGCTCGTGCTCATCCCGCCGTTCATCGCCAACTGCGGCTCGCTCGGCGGCATCCTGTCGGCGCGCCTCGGCAGCGAGCTCCATCTCGGCCTCATCACCCCCCGGCGCCTCCCCGAGCGCCAGGCCAACCTCGAGGGTTCGCTCGCCGTGCTGTTCAGCATCGCTGCGTTCGGGGGCGTGGGGCTCAGCGCCCATCTCGTGTCGGTGCTCGCGGGCTTCGACTCCCCTGGACTGGCGACGATGGTGGGCATCGCCCTGCTCGGCGGCGCGCTCGCGTTCCTGCTGCTGTTCGCGGTGGCGTACTACGTGGCCGTCGCCACGTACCGCTTCGGCCTCGACCCCGACAACTACGGGATCCCGGTCGTCACCGCCACCATGGACTTCTTCGGGGTCTTGTGCCTTGTTGCGGCGATCCTCATCTTCGGAGTCAACTAGACGCGGAGCAGCCATGCGACGAACCGTGAAGGACGTGCTGGTCGAGGCGAAGGACGCCTCGGAGCTGATGGTCGACCTCGCCTACGGCGCGGTGTTCTTCGGCGACGACGACCTCGCCCGCGAGGTCATCCGCCTCGAGGAGCGCATGGACGCGGCGGTGCACGAGCTGCGCATCCTGTGCATGCTCGCCACGCGCTCGGCCGAGGATGCCGAGCAGCTCGCCGGCGTGCTCGGGATGGTCAACGCCATCGAGGAGATCGCCGACGCCGCGGAGGACATCGCACGTGTGGTGCTGTCCGACCTCGGGGTCCCACCCGAGCTCCGGGAGGACCTGCGGCACGCCGAAGAGGTCCTCGCGCGGGTCAAGCTGCGTGAGGGCAACCAGCTCGGCACGCGCTCGCTGCGCGATCTCGCCCTGCCGAGCGAGACCGGCATGTGGATCTTCGCCATCCGCCGCGACGTCGACTACCTGTACGGCCCGTCGGGCGACACCGTCCTGCAGGACGGCGACGTCCTGTTCCTGCAGGGCCCGGCCGATGGCGTCGACCTCGTCCGCGAGCTCGCCGGCGGCGAGCCCTACCGCCTGCGGCCCCCCACGGCGAAAGGGCGCCTGTCCCACCTCGACCGCGCCGTCGACATCCTCGTCGAGATGAAGAACGCCGCCGAGGCGACCGTCGGGCTCGCGTACTCCGCGATCCTGTTCGGCGACCTCGGCCTCGTGCGGGAGGTCAGCGGGGTTGAGGACACCTGCGACCGCCTCTACTCCGACCTCCAGGGCTGGGTGCTGCGGGCGGCCCGCGACCTCGCCGACGACGAGGTGGACGAGCTGCGCGGGCTGCTCCAGATCGGGAGCTCGTCGGAGCGCATCACCGACGCGGCGCAGGAGATGACCCGCCTCGTCGAGGCGCCCGACGAGGTGCACCCGGTCGTGGCGGTGGCGCTGCGGGAAGCCGACGAGATCGTGAGCGACGCGGTCGTCCACGCCGGCTCGACCGCGGAGGGCCGCAGCCTGCGCGCGCTGTCGCTGGAGACCGAGACCGGGATGCACGTCCTGGCGATCCACCGCGGCGG
>SKPY01000247.1 GCA_007119305.1 Nitriliruptorales bacterium | reverse complement strand
CGCAGCGCGATTGCCGTGCGCTGCTTGGCCGGCAGGCCGGCCACCGCTGCGCGCACCGCCATCGCATCCGCGACGTCGCTGTCAAGCTGGCCGTTGCGGGCATCGTCGCCGTGCCGGGCGCTGGCCCGGCGTTCGGCGCGCCGGCGGCGGAAGTGGGAGTTCGTGAGGTTGATCGCCACCCGGTGCACCCATGCGCCCGGCGCGCGCATCGCCCGGACGCGATCCCACCGGTCGCAGGCGCGGGCGAGCGCCTCCTGGGCGAGCTCCTCGGCGACCGCCTTGTCGCCGCAGTGCAGCGACAAGGCGCCCACCAGGCGCGGATACTCGCGCCGGCAGAACGCCTCGAACTCTCCGCTCGCCTGCACCCACCGCTCCCTTCGTCGCCGTCACCATCCCAACGCCCGAGACCCCTCGATGGTGTCAGATCCGTTCGACGCAGGTGCGGTGCAGCGGCAGCGCGGCTACAGCGGGGCCGGGAGTGCGCCCGGGCGCATCACGCGCCGACAGCGGCGAGCACGGCGGCGAACCCGCCTGCGAGCAGCGACGCGCCGACGGCCAGGCTGACGGCGAAGTACACGTCGGCGCGGCGGCCGCTGACGTCGATCTGCTGCCGCCCGGCGTGGGTGTGGGGCCCGCCCTCGGCGAACCAGTGGCGGTAGCGGCGGAGTTCACGACGCATCGGTGGGGCCTACTTTCCTCGGGTTCCGGTGGGTTCGACGTGCACCGTTGCCGACAGCAGAGCATCGGCAGGCGCCGCGGTCGGCTGGAGGATGGACGGTCGCTGCGGTGTTGGGCCTGCCCACCGCGACCGGCAGTTCAGTCGACAGCGGGTCTAGTCGAAGAGGTAGCCGTGCGTAGGTTCACTGCCCGTCCGCTGCCACCGCCGGCACTCCCGCACGAGGAGTGGCGGTTGACCGAACGCGCTCACGACCCGGACCTGGTTGGCCGCACCGAGACGCTGTTCGCGCTGTCGAACGGGTGGTTGGGGCTCCGCGGCGCGCACGAGGAGGGGCGTCCCGCGCACGAGCCGGGCATGTTCATCGCCGGGCTGCACGAGACCTGGCCGATCGAGTACGCCGAGGACGCCTACGGCCTGGCCAAGACCGGGCAGACGATCGTGGCGGCGCCCGACGCCTCGCTGCTCAAGCTCTACGTCGACGACGACCCGTTGTACCTGCCGGGCGCGCAGCTGCTCGACTACGAACGCGCCCTGGACCTGCGCGCGGGCACGCTCGTCCGTACGCTCACCTGGGAGCTGCGTGACGGCAAGCAGGTGCGGGTCCGCTCGTGGCGGCTCGTGTCGCTGCAGCACCGGCACGTGGCCGCGTTCCGCTACGAGGTGACCCTGTTGAACGCGGACGCGCCGGTGGTGCTGTCCTCAGCCCTGCTCAACCGTCAGGACGCCACGCCACGCGACGTCGCCGCGGCGGCCGCCGACCCCCGCACGACGAAGCGGCTCGGCCACCGGGTGTTCGAACCTGCCCACCACGCCGCGGCCGGCACCCGGGTGCTGCTCGGCTACCGCCTCGCCCGCTCCGGGCTGACGCTCGGCTGCGGCGTCGAGCACACGGTCGCTAGCCCCGACCCCTACCAGCTCGAGGTGTCCGCCTCGGCCGACCGCGGGAACCTGACCTTGACCGTCGACGCAACCGCGGGCACCACGCTCGTCGTCGACAAGTTCGCCGCCTACCACACCTCCGAGCAGGTGCCTGCCGCCGAGCTCGTCGTTCGGGCCGCGCGCACGCTCGACCGGGTGGCACGCCACGGCTGGGACGTCCTCGCCGACGCTCAGCGCGCCCGCCTGGACGAGCTGTGGGACCGCGCCGACGTGACCGTGGCGCTCGCCGCCGCGCAGCCGGCGGACGCGGCCCCGCGCCCGCAGCTGTCCGGCCCGGAGCCGGAGCCGAAGGCGTGGCAGCCTGCCGAGCTCGCGCAGGCGATCCGCTGGAACGTCTTCCAGGTGCTGCAGGCGACCGCGCAGACCGGCCACGGCGGCGTGCCCGCGAAGGGCCTGACCGGCTCGGGCTACGAGGGCCACTACTTCTGGGACAGCGAGGTGTATGTCAACCCCTTCTTGACGTACTGCGCGCCGCGCGCGGCCCGCAACCTGCTCGCGTTCCGCTACCGCATGCTCGACAAGGCCCGGGACCGGGCCCGCGAGCTCGGCGAGCAGGGCGCGTTGTTCCCGTGGCGCACGATCACCGGCGAGGAGGCGTCGGCCTACTATCAGGCCGGCACCGCGCAGTACCACATCAACGCCGACGTCGCGCATGCGCTGGCCAAGTACGTGCGCGCGACCGGCGACGACGGCCTGCTGGTCGAGTTCGGGGCCGAGATCCTGCTGGAGACGGCGCGGCTGTGGGTCAGCCTGGGGTTCTACGGCCGCGACGGCGCCTTCCACCTGCATGCGGTCACTGGACCGGACGAGTACACCGCGGTCGTCAACGACAACACGTTCACGAACCTCATGGCGCGCCGCAACTTGCGCTACGCCGCCGATGTGCTCGCCTGGCTTGAGCGCAGCCACCCGCAGCGGTTCGCGCAGCTGGCGGCCGCCACCGGCCTGGAGCCCGGCGAGCAGGCCCGGTGGCGGTGCGCAGCCGACGCGATGTTCGTGCCGTTTGACGCCGCGCTCGGCATCCACCCGCAGGACGCCCACTTCCTCGACCTGGAGCCGTGGGACTTCGACGCCGTGCCCGCCGACCGCTACCCGCTGCTGCTGCACTACCACCCGCTGGTCATCTACCGGTCCCAGGTGTGCAAGCAGGCGGACGTGCTGCTCGCGATGCTGCTCGCCGGCGACGAGTTCACCCTGGAGTGCAAGCGCCGCAACGTCGACTACTACGACCCGATCACGACCGGCGACTCGTCGCTGTCTGCGCCGGTGCAGGCGATCGCCGCAGCCGAGGTCGGCTACGACGACCTGGCACAGCGCCACTTCGCGGCGGCGGCGCTCACGGACCTTGCCGATGTGCACGGCAACGCCGTCGACGGGGTGCACGTGGCCTCCGCCGGCGGGGTGTGGATGACCCTGGTGTACGGCTTCGCGGGGCTGCGTGACCATGACGGCACACTGTCGTTGACGCCACAGTTGCCAGCCACCTGGCAGCGGCTCACCTTCACCCTGGCGGTGCGCGGTCTGCTGCTGCGGGTCGCGGTGTCCCACGACGCGGTGGACCTGGCCGTCGACGCGTCCGTGGGCCGGGCCAGCGCTGCGGCCGCCCAGCAGGTCGAGGTCGTTGTGGCGGGCGAGCGGATGGTGGTCCCTGCCGGCACGCAGCGCAGCGTGTCGTTGCGCGCATCTGCCGCGTAGCCACGCCCGCCGGTCCGCGCCGCGAGTTCATCAGATTTGATGATGTGCAGCGGGTGCGCGCCTGAGCATGCTGTGCAGCGGATCGTCTCCTGAGCATGCTGGCGGTACTCGCTCCGGCGGGACGCTGGACGAGTAGCCAGTCGCACTGCTCCGGGGCCGGGGAGCCGGGGAAGCGCGGCTTCGCCGGTGGCCAGGATCCGCATGGCCGCCTGAGCTCCGCAGCCTGCTGCAGGCAGCGGGCACGCAAGCGAAGACAGTCCTCGAGGAGCAGCCATGCGAAGGTTCAAGGCACTGGTGGTCGGGAGGCTCGCCGAGCTCTCGACGTCGCTGCGCAAGACGTTGCTGAGGCCACGCGGGTCCTCCCTGCCGCCGGAGTCGGTGTCGATCACGCGGATCTGGAAGTAGCGTCTGGAAGTGGCCGGTCGCCCACCCAGGGCGGCCGGCCCCCGTGCTGCGGGCGCGGGGTCCCTGCGGGTGACCCGACGTCACGAGAGGCTAAGTGGCGACGGGAAGCATTGTGTTGTGATCGTCACCCTGGCTCGTGATTGGTAGCGCAGGTGGGTCGCGAGTGGGTCGGCGACCGAGACTGTCGGCGGGGCCGCCAAGCACGACGATG